>CAYNVR010000052.1:0-8868 GCA_964400715.1 uncultured Sulfurimonas sp. | reverse complement strand
CTGAAGTTATAGATGCGATAGAGAATGAAAAAAATACAAAAGAGTTTCGTCGTGGATTTATGATAAAAGCTTATGAGCATACAGCTAGTTATGATAGTATGATTGCTAACTATATGAATGAAAGATTTAACAAAGGTTTTGGTGAGAAACAGTTTATAGTTGGTAGCAAAGTTATGGATACTCGCTATGGTGAAAACCCTCATCAAGCAGGTGCATTGTATGAGTTTGATAACCATTTTACAAACAACTTTAAAACACTAAAAGGTGAAGCAAGTTTTAACAATCTAAATGATCTAAATGGAGCTATAAAAATAGCATCTGCTTTTGGTGATGATAATGCAGTTTGTATAACAAAACATGGAAACCCTTGTGGATTTGCCATAAGAGATAACCTTGTAGATGCTTATGTAGAAGCACTAAAATGTGATCCAGTTTCTGCTTTTGGTGGTGTTGTGGCAGTTAATGGTGTTGTAACAAAAGAGTTAGCTCTTAAAATGAATGAGATTTTCTTAGAGGTTGTTATAGCTGGTCGTATAACAGAGGAAGCTCAAGAAGTTTTTGCATCTAAAAAAAGGATAAAACTTTTTGAGATGGGAAGCGATAAGCTTGTTTTAGCAAACGATAAAAAAGATTTTAAACACATAGATGGTGGGTTTGTTTTCCAAGATGCAGATAAAGTAAATGATGATGAAGTTAAAAATGCTAAACTTATGTCTAAAAATGAAGCAAGTGAAGATGAGATGAAAGATTTAGAGATAGCTTACAAAGTTGCATCACTTACAAAATCTAACTGTGTTGTTTATGTTAAAAACTCAGCTATGGTTGCTGTTGGTATGGGTATGACAAGTCGTGTTGATGCTGCTCAATGTGCACTCAAAAAAGCAAAAGATATGGGTCTTGATGTAAGTGGATGTGCATTGGCATCTGAGGCATTTTTCCCATTTAGAGATAGTATAGATGCAGCAGCTGCGGCTGGTGTAAAAAATGTTATAGAACCGGGTGGTTCAATTCGTGATGATGAAGTTATAGAAGCTGCTAATGAACATGGTATGAGTTTGTACTTTTCAAATGTTCGCCATTTCCTTCACTAAAAAAATCTACATGTAAAATCAAGGTTTTTTACAACCTTGATTGACATACACTCAACCTTTATGATATAATACTGCTTAAAAATTTAAACATTATAGGATAGTATTATGGCAAAATCATTATATGAAACGTTAGAAATAAACGAAAACGCAACAGAATCAGAGATAAAAAAAGCATATAGAAAGTTAGCAAGAAAGTATCATCCAGATGTAAACAAAACACCAGAAGCAGAGGAAAAGTTTAAAGAGATAAATGCTGCTTATGAGATTTTAAGTGATAAAGAGAAAAAAGCACAATATGACCAGTTTGGTGATTCGATGTTTGGTGGTCAAAATTTTAGTGACTTTTCCCGTTCTCATGGTGGTAATGTTGATTTAGATGAGATACTAAGACAGATGTTCTCTGGTGGAGGAGCAGGTGGCTTTGGAGGTTTTGGTAGTGGTGGATTTGGTGGAGCAGGATTTGGTGGTGGTTTTCACCAAGAACCAAATCTAGATATAGAAACACAAGTTACTATTCCATTTGTAGTGGCTGCTCTTGGTGGAAGTCACTCTGTTAGTGTAAATGGTGAAAGGTTTGATATCAAGATACCAGCAGGTGTAAAAACTGGTGAAAAACTAAGAGTAAAAGGTAAGGGTCATGCTCAAAATGGTAGAGTTGGAGATCTGTTTTTAAAGATAAATGTTGCTTCAAGCACAGAGTATGAAAGAGAGGGTGATGACCTTGTAAAAAGTTTTGATGTTCCACTTTATGCAGCACTTTTTGGAGATAAGATAGCTATACAAACTCTTGATAAAGAGATAAAGCTAAAAGTTCCAAAAAATACTAAAAACAACCAAAGATTTCGTGTAAAAGAGATGGGTGTTATGAACAGAAAAACTAAAAAAAGAGGTGATTTGTATCTAAAAGCTAACATCGTTTTACCAAATGTAGATGAGCTTGATGCAGATTTGGTAGAGATGATGAAAGAGAAATTACCAAAAAAATAAAGTTTGGCTTTGCTAAGATTGTATGAGATTAATGATGAAATCAATGAGATTAATAATAGGAGAAAATTATGATACACCAATATGATGAACCAGTTTATCTTATAAGTATAGTTGCTAAGATATTGGATATACATCCACAAACTCTTCGTCAGTATGAGAGGGAAAACCTTATAACTCCTTCTCGCTCAAACGGTCGTATAAGACTTTATTCCCAAAGAGATATAGATAAGATAAAACTTATATTAAGACTTACAAGAGATTTGGGAGTTAATTTAGCGGGTGTAGATATCATACTAAGGCTTAAAGAAAATGTAGATAAAATGGAAGGTGAGATAGCTGAACTTCGTCATGAATTAGCTTCTATGACAAACAAACATTCTGTTTCACCAGATAAAGCTCTTGTTACTAAAAAGAGTATCTATGAAATGATTATTTTTGAGGAATAGTTTAAAATTATTTTTAAATTTTTATTTGCTTATACATTTTTAACTAAATTTTGTTAATATATGAAAATAAAAATTTAAGGTTTAAAAATGTTAAAGCAAATAGCTTCTTTAAAAATTAAGATTATAACACTATTGTCAATATTGATTACTATCATAACAGTGATTATGGCAGTGATTTTTATAAAAGATTTAGATAAATTAGTGGATTCAAATATAAAATTATTTTCTCAAACTCTTATGTTAAATGAAAAAAAAGAGTTACAAAATAAGATTGATTTGGCATTAAATATCATAGAGATGTATTATCAGCAAACTAGACCGCAATATATAGAAAAGACTGTAAAAGAGTCTTTAATATCTCAACAACAACAACTTTTTTCACAACTTTTAAATTTTTATGAAGATAATAAAAATAAGTATTCAGAAGAGAGATTGCAAAATGAATTAAAACTTTTAGTTAAATATGCTCGATATGGTGATAGTGGATATTTTTGGATAAATAATTTAGACTATGAGATGGTTATGCATCCAATAAAACCACATTATGATGGTAAAAAATTTATAGGTACACCAAAAGTTCCATTTGTGGAACTTGGTGTAGATAGCTTAAAAAATACAAATAAAAATCAAGCTTTTATCAAATATAAATGTTATAATCCAGCCACTAAGAAGTATGAATTTAAGGTTTCTTTGGTTCGCATCTTTAAACCTTATGGTTGGATAATAGGAACAGGTCAATATTTAAGCGATATCACTCCTAAGGTGCAAAAACAAGCTTTGGAAGATATAAAAGCTCTAAGATATGGTGATAGTGGATATTTTTGGATAAATAATTTAGACTATGAGATGGTTATGCATCCAATAAAACCACATTATGATGGTAAAAAATTTATAGGTACACCAAAAGTTCCATTTGTGGAACTTGGTGTAAACGCCCTTAAAAATTCTAATGATAGTACAGCTATTATAAAATACTCTTTTTATAATCCAGCAACACAAAAATATGAAGATAAACTCTCTGTTGTAAAGGTTTTTGAGCCTTGGGGATGGGTTATTGGGACTGGTGTATATTTAAATAAAATAGCAAACTCTATTGAACAAGTTAAAATTATGAAAGATAAAGAGGAGGAAGGCTTTATAATAGATTCTATTATTTTAGCTGTTATTATTATTTTAGTTACAATTCTTATAGCTTATTATTTAATTATAAATTTCATTATTAAGCCTATGAATTTGTTGCAAAATCAAAAAAAATATTTTGAAGAGATTTCACAGATAGATTTTTTAACAAATATTTTAAACAGAAGAGCTTTTTTTAGTTCGGCTAACAGATATATGGCTTATGCTAAGAGAAATGATTTATCCATAGGTGTTATGATGATAGATATAGACCATTTTAAAAAAATAAACGATACTTATGGTCATGAAGCGGGAGATTTTGTTTTAAAAGAGTTAGCTAAAACAATCAAAGAAGTTATAAGAGAGGAAGATATTTTTGGAAGAATAGGTGGGGAGGAGTTTGCTATTTGTATATTGGATGATAGTGAAGAAACTCTTAGTGCTATGGCTGAAAAAGTCAGAGAAGCTGTTGCAAAAAGTGTGGTTGAATATAATGGTAAAAAAATTACATTTACTATTAGTGTAGGTGGTTATCAGATTAAGTCTTTAAATGAAAATTTTGATATGGCATTGAGTAAAGCAGATGAAGCTTTATATAATGCTAAGAACAATGGAAGAAATAGAATAGAACTTAGTAAAAGTTAGTTTTCATTTTAGCTTTACAATAAACTAACTCAAAAGTATTTTTTTTATTTTGGGTTCTATTTTTTTAGGAGAAGTTATGGGTGCATATCTATCTACAACTTCTCCATTTTTATTTATAAGAAATTTTGTAAAGTTCCATTTAATCTCGCTATTTAAAAAGCCATTTTGTTTCTCTTTTAAAAATTTAAATAAAGGTGCAGTTGCTATACCATTTACATCAACTTTTGAAAAGATATCAAATGTGACATTGTATCTTAGCTGACAAAATTTTTTTATATCTGTATTTTCTTTTGGTTCTTGATTTCTAAACTGGTTACATGGGAAAGCTAAAATTTTAAAACCATCTTTTTTATAGCTATCATAAAGCTTTTGCAAATCTTCATATTGTGGTGTAAAACCACACTCACTAGCTACATTTACTATGAGTAGGACTTTACCTTTGTACTTACTTAAAGAAACTTTATTTCCATCTATGTCTATTACTTCAAAATCATAAATATTCATTTTTTATCTCTACATCATAAAATTTTTTAAAAACAGCAACAGCTATACCATCTCCTATGGCTATTTTGTTACCATTTTCATCTAAAATAGGTGTGGTTTTATACCCACAAGATGGTGATTTTGACTTTAAAACTATGGCATCTGTTTTTGGATTGTTTTTACAAAAAGTTGTTATCTCTTTTTCTAAAAGTGAAGTTACATCCTCTTTTGTTTGTTCTGTTATGATTTTGTTTTCACCATCTATATGTACAACACTTATTTTTTGCCTAGGTGTACCAAAAAGTGGAGCTTCTGGACAAAATGGGATTATCTCATAATCTTTAAAACTCTCTATAACATTTTGAAACTTTTTTGTTTTACCATCATAACGACAATACTCTCCCAAAATACATGCAGAGATTATAACCCTTTTTTTTACCATACATTACCCTTTGGTTCAGGTTTTATTTCTAGTACATTATCTACAATTTTTTTGGCTTTTTCTTTCGCTTCTTTGTATGTAAATATATCATCTTTTCCACAATCTTTGTGGTAGTAACCTTGAACATCATAGTATTCATCACAGTCACTATAATACTTTAAAGATACTCCATGTTTATTTACACAACCACTAAAAACTAAAATAAACCCAACTAAAAACAACTTTTTCATACTTTAAAACTCTCTTTTGTTTTACAAAACTCTGTTAAAAAACACTCTTCACACTTAGGATTTTTGGCAGTACAGATATATCTACCAAATAAAACCATACCTTGATGAAGTGCATGTAGGTTATTTTTAAACTTTTTTACAAGTGTTTCTTCTGTTTTTATGGCAGTTTTATCATCACTAAGACCTAATCTGTGAGAAACTCTAAACACATGTGTATCTACCGCCATAAGGTTTGCACCTGTGTATTCTATCATCACTACATGTGCAGTTTTTTGACCAACACCAGCAAGAGTTATAAGGTCTTTTTCGTTCATAGGTATCTCACCATCATAAACTTCAACAACCCTTTTTGCCATAGCTACTATATTTTTTGCTTTATTATTAAAAAATGAACATGTATTTATAAGTTTTTTTACATCTTCAACATCTGCTTTTGCCAAAGCATACACATCTGGATATGTTTCAAAAAGTTTTGGAGTAATGAGGTTTACCCGTTTATCTGTACATTGAGCTGAGAGTGCCACAGCTATAATAAGCTCATAAGCATTTTTGTATTCTAACTCAGTTACGGCATCGCTGTATCTCTCAACGAACCTTTTGTGTATCTCTTCTATCTCTTTTTTTGTTGCTTTTTTCATAAATGTATTTTAACATCTGTTTAATAACTATTAGCATAAAAATACTAAAATTTTTCAAGTTTAACTTTAAGGACAATTTATGAAAAAATCAAAAATACTCATAGCTTCACTTTTACTTGTTGGTTCACTAGCTAGTGCAAAAACTCTTGCAACTGTAAATGGTACACCTATAACTCAAAATGATGTTGAAAATGCATTACAAATAGTAACAAAAGGTGGTTATTCTCAACTATCTACAAAAGAAAAAAGAAAATACAAAAAAGGTATGTTGGAAGAACTTATAAAAAGAGAGTTGATTTTTTCAGATGCTAAAAAATCTGGTATTTTAAATTCAAAAGAGTTTAAATCTGAGCTTGAAAGGATAAAAAAAGAGTTAGCTATCCAAGTTTGGCACAAAAAACTTGTAGATAGTATTAAAATTTCAACAGCAGAACTTAAAAAATATTACAATCAAAATAAAGTTGAATTTCAAACAAAAGCTAGTGTACATGCAAGACATATATTACTAAAAACAGAAGGTGAAGCAAAAGCGGTTATTGCTAAACTTAAAGGGTTAAAAGGTGAAAAACTAAAAGAGAAGTTTATGGAACTTGCAAGGGAAAAATCAACAGGACCTTCTGCTTCAAGGGGTGGAGATTTAGGGTATTTTTCAAAAGCTCAAATGGTTAAACCTTTTAGTGAAAAAGTTTTTAGTATGAAAAAGGGTGAATATACAAAAAAACCTGTAAAAACTCAATTTGGGTACCATGTAATATATGTAGAAGATGTTAGACCTGAGTTTGTAAGAAGCTTTGATGAGGTAAAACCTTTTATTGAGGAAAGACTTAAAATGGAAAAATTTAAAGCAAAAGTGGCGAATGAGTTAGAAAAACTTAAAGCAAAAGCAAAAATTTCAAAATAATGTTAAACTACACATCTCCCATCGATAAAATCGTTGTTGATGGGAGAAAGTTTTATGTCAAACGAGATGACCTCATAGACCAGCACTTAGCTGGAAACAAATATCGCAAATTATATACTCTCTTAAAAACACCTGCTAACAGATTTAACAAAATTATCTCCTATGGTGGAACACAATCAAATGCTATGTTGGCCATAGCCTCTATGTGCCACAAAAAAGGTTGGGAGTTTTACTACTACACAAAACCACTTAGCAAAGTTCAAAAACAAAACCCATCTGGAAACTACCACTATGCTTTACAACTTGGTATGAACCACATAGAGTTACCACTTGATGAATATAAAAACTTCATAACATCTTTAAGGTTTAATCTTGATGAAAAAACTTTCATCATAGACCAAGGTGGAGCGGTAAATGAAGCAGATGAAGGCTTAAAAGTTTTAGCACAAGAGTTAAGAGATGCAAACACTGCATGTAAAACATTGGCAACCCCATCTGGCACTGGAACAACAGCACTTTTTTTAGCAAAAAATCTACCAGAGTATAAAGTTTATACAACCCCTGCCATAGGGGATGTAGAGTATCTAAAAACACAAATGAAAGCACTTGGTGATATACCTTCAAACTTAGAGATTTTACAACCACCAAAAAAATACCATTTCGCAAAACTCTACCCTGAATTTTATGAGATATATAAAAAACTTCTAAAAAATGGTGTTGAGTTTGACCTCCTTTATGCACCAGCTATGTGGTTAAGACTACTTGAACTACCAAAAGATGAAGAGGTTATCTACATACACAGTGGTGGTGTTAGTGGAAATGAAACTATGTTAAAAAGGTATATTGACAAATTTTATTCATAATACTTGACAAAGATACACTCAACTTGGTATAATTCCACCATATCAACTTAAAAAGGATTAATTATGAATAATATTTTTGAAAAACTAACACATAATATGACACAATCGATAGAATCTGCCGTATCTTTGGCACTACACAACAAAAACCAAGAAGTAGAATCTATACATTTTTTATGGGCATTGCTAACAGACCATGAGTCTGTGCTAAACCAGATGTTAAATAAAATGAACATAGACAAAACAGCGATAGAACTTGATGTAAAAAGTTTGGCTCAAAAACTTCCACAAAGTTCAGCTGTTTCAAAAGAGAACATAAAACTATCAAGAAACTTTGTCCAAACTCTTGAAGCTGGTATGGGACAAATGACTAAAAATGGAGATAGTTTTTTAGCGGTGGACAGCTACCTACTTGCAAACCTAAAAACTGAACCATACTCAACTGTTCTTGGCAAATATGTAGATATGCTTGAACTCGCAAAAAATATAGAAGCATCTCGTGGTGGAGCAAAAATAGACTCTCAAAGTGCAGATGAAACACTTGACAGCCTCTCAAAATATGGGGTAGATTTAACAAAAGAAGCAAGTGAGGGTAACCTCTCACCAGTGATTGGTCGTGATGAAGAGATAACTCGTATGATGCAAATCCTCATCAGAAAAACAAAAAACAACCCTATGCTACTTGGTGAGCCAGGTGTTGGTAAAACAGCTCTTGTTGAGGGACTAGCACAAAGGATTTTTAACGGTGATGTTCCAACATCTCTAAAAAATAAAAAAGTTATAGCTCTTGATATGAGTGCCTTGATAGCTGGTGCAAAATACAGAGGTGAGTTTGAGGACAGACTAAAAGCGGTTGTAGATGAAGTAAAACAAAGTGGAAACATCATCTTGTTTATAGATGAGATTCACACAATAGTTGGTGCGGGTGCTAGTGAAGGTAGTATGGATGCTGCAAACATCTTAAAACCTGCTCTTGCTCGTGGAGAGTTACATACTATAGGTGCAACAACTTTAAAAGAGTATAGA
>CAYNVR010000051.1:0-8985 GCA_964400715.1 uncultured Sulfurimonas sp. | reverse complement strand
AATCTTAAAAAAGATAGCACTTGTTTTTCATGGGTGGGATTTGGTGGTTTGTGAGAGTGTGTAACACAAAAAAGTGTTACACATCTCTTACTATGTTGTAAGTTGGGTCATCCTCTTCGTAGCTACAATGAGGTCCTGCTTTTTTCATAATGGCTTTACAGTCATTACTTAGGTGTCTAAGAAGTAGATTTTTACCTGCATCTTCATATTTTTTTGTTATATTGTCTATCGCTTCTACACCACTACTGTCCATAACTCTCGCATTTTTAAAGTCTATAACAACTTTTGGAGGGTCTTGTTCCACTGTAAAGTTGTCAGCAAATGTTGTAGCACTACCAAAAAACAGTGGTCCTTCAAGTGTGTAGATTTTTGTACCATCTGCCTCATAAGATGTTTTTGCCCATATACGAGCATTTTTCCAAGCAAAAGCCAAAGCAGAGATGATAACACCAGCTATAACAGCTACTGCCAAATCTTCAAAAATAGTTATAACAGTAACAGCTACCATCACAAAAGCATCTGTTTTTGGCATATGTTTGATATGTGAAAAACTTGACCATTCAAAAGTTCCTATACTCACCATAAACATTATCCCAACCAAAACAGCAACCGGAATGATGTTTAAAACATCTGTTAAAGAAACTACCAAAACTATAAGCCCAACCGCTGCGGTAAAAGAAGATAATCTTCCAAGTCCACCAGATGTATAGTTTATGATAGACTGACCTATCATAGCACAACCAGCCATACCACCAAAAAATCCACATGCAACATTACCAGTTCCAAGTGCTATACACTCTTTGTTTCCATTTCCCCTTGTTCCACTCATCTCATCTAAAACAGAAAGTGTAAGTAAAGACTCTATAAGCCCAACAAGAGCCATAATCACAGCATAAGGAAAAACTATTTTTAATGCTTCAAAATCAAACAATGTTTCTGGGATAATAAGATGTGGAAGCTGACCTTTAAACTGAGTTAAAACTGCCAAATCTCCAACAAGCAAAGTATCCATCTTTGTAAAATAGACAACAAGTGTAAGCCCAACTATCGCAACAAGTCCAGATGGAACTGCTTTTGTGTATTTTGGAAGTATATACATTATGAGCATAGTTATAAAAACTATGGCATACATACTAACACCTTGCCCCTCAAAAAACTTAAACTGAGCCATGGCTATAACTATGGCCAAACCATTTACAAACCCATACATAGCTGGTTGTGGAACAAGCCTGATGAACTTTCCAAGCTTTAAAACACCAACAAGGATTTGTATAAGCCCAGCAACAATAGTAGCAAGTAAAACATAGTTGAGCATATGTATGTAAAGCTCATCTCCACTAAGTCCAGCCTCTTTTAAAAAACCATTAACCTCAACAACAAGACCTATGAGAACTACGGCAACACTTCCTGTTGCACCACTTATCATACCAGGTTTACCACCTATAACTGCTGTTATAAGACCAAGTATAAAAGCTGTATAAAGCCCAACTATGGGACTAACTTCGGCTATGAAACTAAAAGCAATAGCCTCTGGAACAAGAGCAACAGCAACAACCAACCCAGAGAGTATGTCATTTTTGATGTTTGGACTTGTGTATTTTCTTATGTCAAACAAATAAAACCCCTATTTTAAAAATTTTGCGATTATATCTAAAATGATATGTTAAAATGTTGAAATAGTTTAGCACATGTATTTTTATTAAGGTTCAAAAATGGCAAGAGTTACAAAAGAAGAGAGAAAAAACGGAATTATTTTTGCAGCATTACAACTTTTTTCTGAAAAAGGTTTTTATGTAACAACTATCCCAGATATAGCAAAAAAAGTTGGTATGAGTGTTGGGAACTTTTACAACTATTTTACATCAAAAGATGTTTTGGCAAAAGAGTTGGTGATGTATATCTCTGAATATTTAGGTGGAAACATAAGGGAGATAAATGAAAAAAACATCTCAACAGAGGAAAAAATATATGAGATAGTATCTATGTATTTTGGTGTAGCAGAAAAAAAGCCTGAGATGATTGAGTATTTTTTAAGAGTTTATCTCTCAAACCGTGAAGTTTTTGGAGATGGTTGTGAAGGTATGGTTTGTGTTTCACCATTTGTTACAGAGATGATGATGTTTTTTAACGATGGTGTAGAAAATGGAGATTTACACGACCAAGATTTTTTTAGTGCTTTTGGACTTTTTATGGGTTATCTTGGTGGTATGGTTTTTCTTTTTGGTGAAAAAATACTTCCAGAACCGTTAGAAACATATAAAGAATCTATATCTCAAAATATATACAATGCACTCAAAACAAGAAAATAAGCCTAAACTTATCTGGCTACAAGGTGTTACATGTAATGGTAACACTCACTCATTTTTGAACCTTGTAGATGTTGAAAATCTCTTAGGTATGTTTGATGTTTTGTATCTGCCATTTTTAGATTCAAAATACTCTTTGGAAGATATTGTTAAGTGTAGATTTGATTGTGATTTGCTCATCTTTGAGGGAACATACGACCCACTTATGAAAAGGGGTGGGGTGGTGCTTGAAGATATTTTGAACCATTATATTTACAAGGCAAAACAAGTTGTAGCTGTTGGGAGTTGTGCGAGTTTTGGAGGTATGTTTAAAAGTGTTTCACCTCAAAGAAATAGTGGTTTGATTTTTAATGATGAAGATTTTGTGGAAAATTTTGACAAAACTAAAATCATAAATCTTCCTGGTTGTCCCATACACCCACAATGGTTGTCATTTGTGCTAAATATGTTTTTAGACAATATAGCCATAGAGTTAGATGAACTACACAGACCCATTGAGCTTTATAGCACTTTGGCTCACCATGGGTGTACTAGAAATGAGTATTTTGAATGGAAGGTAGATACAAAAGGTTTTGGACTAAAAGAGGGTTGTTTGTTTTATGAACAAGGTTGTAGAGCACCTATGACTCATGCTTCTTGTAACAAAATACTATGGAACGATGTTAGTTCAAAAACTCGCATAGGAACCCCTTGTTTTGGTTGCACTGAACCAGACTTTCCACGAACAAATATGTTTAAAACAAAAACAAATATGTCTATACCACAAGATGTTCCACTTGGTGTTCCAAAACGGAGTTACTTGACAATGGCAGGGATAGCAAAAACATTTCATATAAAAAGACTTGAAGGAAAACTGATTGATTACAAAACAACTTCTTGAACACATCGAGGGTGAGGCTTCTGTTTTTTTTGACATTAAAGATGAAAAAGTTGAGTTTTCTACCATAACATTTCCCCATTTTAGAGGTATGGAAAATATTTTAGAAGGCAAAAATGTTTTAGATGCTTTGGTTATAGCTCCAAGAGTTTGTGGTATTTGTGGGCACTCTCACCTTATGGCTACAACAAGAGCGATAGAAGATGTATATAAAAATATAAAAATTACACAAAAAGCTAAAAACATTAGAGAGTTTACACTTATTATGGAGATAGTTCAAAACCATTTTAAGTGGCTTTATATGGTTATAATCCCACAGTTAAACAAACTTTTAAACAAGCAAAACAATCCTAAACCACTAAAAGGTGCTTATGCCTCATCTATCATTTCCAAAGCTATTGCTGTTTTTGGTGGGCAGTGGCCACACTCATCATATATGATGCCAGGAGGTGTTAGTTGTGACCCAACCTATGTTGAGGTTCTTCAAGCTCAAAGTTTTGTAAAAGAGGTTATATCTTTTTTTGAAAAAGAGTGTTTGGGAGTGGGGTTAAAAGAGTTTTTAGAGTTTGAGTCTTGTAAAGATTTTAACAGTATAAATTCAGATATATCTGAACTTGAAAAAAATCTCATTGAAGCAGATATGCATAAAAAAGGTTTTGCTCATGACAGATTTTTAGTGGTTGGTAAACACAGTTTTACAAATGTTTCAAAACTAAAACATACAAGAAGTTTTGGAGTAGATGAAAAATACATAGGTGTAGAAAAAGCCTACTCTCCACAAGAACAAACCTATGCAAAAAATGCACTCTATAAAGGTGAGTATTTTGAAACAGGACCTCTTGGTAGAATGATGTCTATCTCATTTAAAATAGTTAAAAATATGCATAGACGATACAAAGACAGTGCCTATTCAAGAGTTATGGCAAGGGTGTTTGAGATGGCATATTTGTTAGAGTACTCCTTAAAACTTTTAAAAGATATAGATATAAGGCAACAATCTATGGTTGAGATAGAAGATATAGCAAAACTAAATGGTAGTGGGGTAGGTGTTGTGGAAGCACCAAGGGGTCCACTTGTACATAAAATAGAAGTTGAAGAGGGTATTATTAAAAAGTATGAGATAATAACACCAACTCAGTTTAACATTGGTAGTTCCACAAAAGAAAAACCAACACCTGTTCAGTTGGCTATGAAAGGGACAACACAAAAAGAGGCTCTTTTTATCTTCCGTACTTTTGATGTTTGTTCAGTTTGCACTACACATTAAAAGTTCTACATAGTCCAAAAAAAATACAAGAAACAAACAATTTCAGATTAAATTAAAAATTATAATAATAGATTAAGTTTTCTCTTAGTATTATTGAATGATTATTCATTAATAAATTACAGGAGTTGGCTATGTCAGATAGAATAGAGGGTGTAAAAAAGCTTTTTACATCTAAAAGTGCCAGAGTTGATACAAACAAAGGTGATGCTTACTATGCAAAGCTTTTTGAAAAGTGTCAAGCAAGGATAGATGAGTTAAAAACAAAACAACCTATCAATAACAGACTTGATATTGGTGATGTTTTAGAGATGCAAGGGATTGAGAGAAGAGATTTTTTAAAATGGGCAAGTGCCGTAACTGGTATGCTTATGCTTCCATCTTCATTTACTCCACTTGTAGCAGATGCTGCACTGCTTATGAACAGAGCACCTGTTATTTGGTTAGAACTTTCAGATTGTGCTGGTAACTCAGAAGCACTTCTTCGTTCTGATGGACCAAAGATAGATGAGATAGTTTTAGACATAATCTCTCTTGAATTTCACGAAACACTTCAAGCAGCAGCTGGTCATCAAGCTGAAAAACAACTTGAAGATGCTATGGAAACATTCAAAGATAAATATCTATTGTTTGTAGAGGGTGCTATCCCTATGGGGATAAATGGAAACTACGGAACAATAGGTGCGAGTGGTGAAACTATGCACGACCATTTAGTAAGAGTTAGTAAACATGCAGCAGCTATTGTTGCGGTTGGTTCTTGTGCTACATTTGGTGGTGTTCCAGCAGCAGCTCCAAACCCAACACAAGCAGTTGGTGTTATGGATGTTATCAAAGGTAAACCACTTATAAATATCCCTGCATGTCCTGCAAACCCTGCAAATATGGTAGGTGTTATTATCCACTATATCCTAACAGGTCAAGTTCCTGAGTTAGATTCACTTTTAAGACCTAAGTTCGCATTTGGGTATCGTATCCACGATAACTGTGAAAGAAGAGCTCACTTCGATGCTGGTGAGTTTGTAGAAGAGTGGGGTGATGAGGGTGCTAAAAACAACTTCTGTCTTTACAAAGTTGGTTGTAAAGGTCCTATGACATTTAACAACTGTTCAATCATTCGTTACAACGAAGGTGTAAACTGGCCAGTTGGTGTTGGTCGTGGTTGTATTGGTTGTTCTGAACCAGATTTCTGGGATAAATATGCATACGAAAGACCGATGGCAGATGCTCACATAAAAGCACCAACTGGTGGTGTTGAAAAAACTGTTGATGAGTTTGGTTTAGGACTTTTAACAGCAGCTGGTATTGGTATTGGTATCCACGCAGCAGCAAGTATGGTAGCAGGTAAAAAAGAAGGAGAAGAGTAATGGCAAAAAAACATATTATCGTTGACCCTATAACAAGGATTGAGGGGCATTTAAGAGTTGAAGCAGTTATAGATGAAAACAATACGATTGTTGATGCTTATGCTTCATCTACTTTGTTTCGTGGGATTGAAACTATTTTAAAAGACAGAGACCCTCGTGATGCTGGTCTTTTAGCTATGAGAATTTGTGGTGTTTGTACAGGTACTCATTACCAAAGAAGTATAGAAGCAGTTGAAGATGCTTTTGATGTAACAATCCCAAAAAATGCTCGTTTAGTTCGTAACCTAATCCAAGGTGCATTGTATGTTCATGACCACTTAGTTCACTTTTACCATCTTCATGCTCTTGATTTTGTTGATGTTGTTTCTGCTTTAAAAGCTGACCCTAAAAAGACAAGTGAAGAGGCTGTTAAATGGGCAAAAGTTGCAGGAACTAACCCTTACATTGAGGGTGCTGGACAATTTAAAGAGATTCAAGACAGAGTTGCTAAGTTTGTAAAACAGGGTCGTCTTGGGATTTTTGGTAATGGTTACTGGGGTAATAAACATTACAAACTTACACCAGAACAAAACCTAATAGGTGTTGCTCACTACTTAAAAGCTCTCGATATCCAAAGAGATTTGGCTAAGATGCAAGCTATCTTTGGTGGTAAAAACCCACACCCACAAAGTATAGTTGTTGGTGGTGTTACTTGTGTTCAAGATATTAAAAATCCTGCTCGTATAGCTCTTTTTAAATCTCTTTTAAAAGATGGAACGAAGTTTGTAAAACAAGCATACTTACCAGATGTTTATATGGCTGGAACTATGTATGCAGATGAAGCAACAGATTCAAAAGCTACTTTTACTGAACTTATGCAAGGTAAAGGTGTAGGTGGAACAGGTGGTGGTCTGCTTAACTTTATGGCTTATGGAGATTTCCGTCTTGATGATAATGGTTTTTATAAATCTGCTTTACTTTTCCCTAGTGGTGTTGTTTATAATGGAGATTTAACTAAGTGTGAAGAGGTTGATCCATCTAAGATAGCAGAAGATGTTACTCATGCTTGGTATGATGCAAAAGGGCCTCAACACCCTTATGATGGAACAACAGTTCCAAACTATACAGGTTTAGAGAAAAAAGCTGATGGTCATGCTTACTTAAAAACAAAAGAGAAATACTCTTGGATTAAATCTCCTATCTATGATGATAAAAGGGTAGAGGTTGGACCACTTGCTCGTATGGTTGTAGGTGTTGCAAAAGGTGATAAGAGAATCACAAAATATGTAACAAACTTCCTAAAAAGAGGAAATTTACCAACATCTGTACTTTTCTCAACTATTGGTAGAACAGCTGCTCGTGCTATTGAAACTGAGCTTATGGCTGATGTTATGGTAGAGTGGGTAGATGAACTTGCAGCAAATGTTGCAGCTGGTGATGATAGCACTTGGACAGAGTTTGACTTTGACAAAGTGAGTAAAAAATCACAAGGTGCTGGTTTAGCAGAAGCTCCTCGTGGTGCTCTTGGTCACTGGGTAAGAATTGAAGATGGAAAAATCGCAAACTATCAAGCAGTTGTGCCATCTACTTGGAATGCAGCACCTCGTGATTATAAAGGTCGTTTAGGTGCTTATGAAGCAGCACTTATTGGAACAAAAGTGGCAGATGCTGAACAACCACTTGAAATAATCAGAACTATCCACAGTTTTGACCCATGTATTGCTTGTGCGGTGCATGTTGTTGATACAAAGGGTAAAGAACTTGGTGTCTATAAAATAGATACTGGTTGTAGTATCTAAGGGGGCTTATTATGAAAGCTGGATATAAACAAGTCAAAAGAATGACAGCTTATATGCGACTAAACCACTGGGTTGTCGCATTTAGTATGGTAGCTGCTATTGTTACAGGTCTTTATATAGGTCATCCATACTATCAAAGCTACATCTCAGACCCAGCGGTTGCTAAGTATGTAATGGCTTGGAACAGATGGATACACTTTATGATAGCTATCATTTTTGATGTTAGTAGTATAGTTATAGCTTATATGTATTTCTTTTCAAGATTTGAGAAGCCGTATAAAAAAATAATACCAAACTCTCAAAATATAAAAGAGTTTTTTGAAGTTATTATGAACTTGGTAACATTAAATCGTCGTAAAAATTTTGATTCTACACATAGTGATAGTTTCAATACTGTATTTTTTCTACTGTTTCATTTGATGTTAGCTTGGATGCTTTTAACAGGTCTTCAACTCTATGTTCATGCCTTGGCTTCTGGTGAGAGTTCTATTGGAGCTTGGTGGCCATGGATGTTACATGTAGCAACAGATTGGACTATACCTGTTAGTAATTTTCTCATAGGTAGTACATCTGCTACACCTTGTATAATGGATGTTCGTATATCTCACCATATAACAATGTGGTGGATAATAGCTTGGATAGCATTTCACATCTATTACCAAGTATGGAGAACAATCTTTTGGAAAGAGGGTGACATTGGCATTGTTGTTGGTGGAACCAAATTTGTAAAAGAGGAAGCTTAGAGGCTTTCTCTTTTCAAACGAACATTCATACATTTTTAGTTATACTCAGACCTTAGTTTTTCTAAGGGGGAGTTATGAATTTATATTAGCTACAAAGTGGCGATTGTAGTGGTGATAGTATGTCACTACTAACTTGTGAGTGTAACTTTTTTGATTTTTGTAACATAAATGGTGTAGAGATTTTATACCATGCTTCCCTTTCTACTCTTAGTTTTAGCGAACATAAAAAACTTCTTGATGATATTTTACTAGATAAAAAAGAGCTTGATATTTTGTGTGTTGAAGGAAATGTTGTTAGAGGTCCAGATGGTACAGGATTGTTTGATACATTTATGGGTAAACCCAAAAAAGATAGAAAACTTTTAAAAGCCCATCATAAATATGGCTCAGATTTTAGATATGAGAATTGTTTTAGAGGGGATTGAGAAAAAAGAGCAGGTTGATATGTTTGATAAAAGCAGGTTTATGAAATATTAAGGTTTTTATTTTTTTAAACCATTAGAGTTTGATAAACTACTTCAAGTTTGTAAATAAACTTGTTATAATTGTAAAAAATATGGAGGAAATTACCATGAAATTTGCCGACCCAAAAAATGATTTAGCATTTAAAAAGATATTTGGTAACTCTAAACATAAAAATATACTCATATCTT
>CAYNVR010000050.1:0-9046 GCA_964400715.1 uncultured Sulfurimonas sp. | reverse complement strand
TTTTTAGGAATTAGACTTTTGAAAATGTTGTTTTAATTTATTGGGGTAGTATAATCTTGATATGGCAGATTTTTCATGTAGAGGTCTTATTAAACAGTTATCATCAAATGCAGGTGATAAATATACAGTAAGACAAGCGACTTATGCAGCACGAAAAATAGGACTTTGTAGATAAAATTGTAATAATATTAGAAATATAACAAAACATAGCAACAAAAATATGAAGAAGTTGTCTTGATTTTTCAGGCCATTATACAATAGAAGAAACTCTTTATCTAAACTCTATACCAAATTTATCAAAATCTATTCAAGATGCTATGAAAGCTGACGATAGTGAGTTTTGTGAAAATATCGAGAGGTAGAATATAAAATACTTTGCAATTAAACCACAACATCAAGAGAATGTACTTCATAAGGGTTTTGCTCTTCTTCGTCATTTTTTTTATCTAACTCTTTTCTTGTTTGTTGTTCCTCTTTCTCTTTTTGATGTTCTCTGTCTGGGTCAACTTCTTGGTTTTGTTCTGTTGGTCTTACCTCTTGAACCTCTTGTTCTTTGTCGTTTAAAATTTGTTGAGCCATAACATTTTGTAGGTCAAACCTTGTGTTTTGGTTACCTTGAAGTGGTGTTACATTTGCTGTTTGTTGGTTTATATAAACAACATTTCCAACAGGACTTATAGACATTTTTATGTGCTCCTATTTATTATCTCATAACATTTGAACAAAGTCCAAATGTTATTCAGTCACTAAAGCTTCGCCCTTGGCGAGAGTTTTATCCCCTTGTATCTACTTCAATAGTTTTATATTTGTTATAAAACACATTTGCTCCACTTTGGACACTTACCTCTCTTCTTTGGGTATAATCGACAAGATAGCGACCTTTCTCAAATACAGAAAAATCAACACAAAGTCTTGATGCACTTTGTATGATGTTTTGAGGTAGTGTTTGTTTGTCGGTGGAGATGATTACATGTGCAGATGGTCTGTCTTTTAGGTGTATCCAGATATCTTTTGCTTTGGCATTTTGTAGCAGTTTTATGTTGCCTTTTTCATTTTTACCTATGCTAACTTTGTAGCCTTCTATGAAAAAAGTATCTATACTTTCATCTTTCAAAACTTTTTTGTTTTGTATCTGTTTTGGGAAAAGTAGCTCTATTTTGCTTATATCTTTTGCCTCTTTTACAGTATTTATGAAAAGTTTTAAGTGGTTTATCTTAGATGATAAAGACTCTTTTTCTATGTGAAGATTTTTTGCTCTTTGTTTTGCTTTTTTACTTTTTGTAAAAAGATACTCACTCATTTGTGAAACATTTGGGTAGGCCAGGTTTAGCTCTATACAAACTTTTGAACCATCATAATCCTCTACATGTAGAGTTTTTGAGTATGGCTTTATCTTATACATATTTGCCAAAATGAGGTTTGCCTGGTAGTTTAGTTGTTTGGCTTCATCTAACAAAGTTTGTTCATCATCAAGTTTTTCATAAAGTTTTTGCAGTTTTTGCAGTTTTTTTTCCAAAATTTTTAGTTTTTGTTTTTTTAGATTTGAGAGTTTTTGCTCCATTTCCTTGTTGTAAACTTCAAAAAGGTATTGCTCCACATCTTCAAGAGGATACTCTTTTGCCTTAAACGGTGGCTTTGGTATCTCTAAAAGTTTTTGCCCAACTCTAACCTCCCTAAAAGATGAGAAAAGGTCTATGTGTCTTAGTGCTTCTAAAACTGTAAAATCTTCATCTAAGATGATGGCATTTGTATATTTTCCTGTAAATTCAAGTTGTAGGTATGTAGTTTGTTCTTTGTATGCTGAGCTTAAAACTGTTTTAAATCTTATAACTTTGTCACCATTTACACACTCTACATGTAAGATGTTTGCTCTGTTAAACCTTTTTGCCAAAATGACATCAAAAGGGGCATTGTAAACTTTGGAACGGGGGTAGCTTTTACACTTAAATACGGAAGAATTAGACTTTTGAAGGTTAAAGTAAACCTCCTCATCTTTGTCAAATGCTATCTTTATGATGGTATCGCTCACTCTGTAAATGGCCGATATTTTTTTGAAGTTTTTTAAGTAACTAGTTATCTGTTTTAAATGTGAAAGTTTCATATGTTGTCCAACTCTTTTTCTAAAAATATGACAATTTGCCAACTTTTTACAAATAGAAAAATTTTTACTATATAATACACAAAATAAAAAAATAATTGGATAGAGATTATGGATGAACAAAGACAAAAATCATTAGACTTGGCAATGAAACAGATAGACAAAGCATTTGGAAAAGGTGCTTTGATGAGACTTGGAGACAAAGAGATAGAACCCATAAAAGCTATAAGCACAGGCTCTATCGGGCTTGACTTGGCTCTTGGTATAGGTGGTATCCCAGAGGGTCGTGTTATAGAAATCTACGGTCCAGAGAGTTCTGGTAAAACAACTTTGGCTTTGCAGATAACTGCTGAGTGTCAAAAAAATGGTGGTGTTTGTGCATTTATAGATGCGGAACATGCTCTTGATGTTGTGTATGCTAAAAATCTTGGTGTAGATGTTGAAAACCTTTTGGTTTCCCAACCAGACTATGGTGAACAAGCTCTTGACATCGTAGAAACAATAGCTCGTAGCGGTGCGGTGGACTTGATAGTTGTGGACTCTGTTGCTGCTCTTACTCCAAAAAGTGAGATAGAGGGTGAGATGAGCGACCAAAATGTTGGTGTTCAAGCTCGTCTTATGAGTAAAGCTCTTAGAAAACTAACAGGTGTTTTAAACAAGATGAACTGTACAGTTATCTTCATAAATCAAATCCGTATGAAGATAGGAACTATGGGTTATGGCTCACCAGAGACTACAACAGGTGGTAATGCACTTAAATTTTACGCTTCTGTTCGTATAGATGTTCGTCGTATAGCTTCACTTAAACAAGGTGATAGCCAGATAGGTAACCGTGTAAAAGCAAAAGTTATCAAAAACAAAGTTGCTCCACCGTTTCGTCAAGCTGAGTTTGATGTGATGTTTGGTGAGGGTATCTCAAAAGAGGGTGAGCTTGTTGATTATGGTGTAAAACTTGACATAGTAGATAAGAGTGGAGCTTGGTTTAGCTACGGTGAAACAAAGTTAGGTCAAGGTCGTGAAAATGTTAAACAAAAGTTCAAAGAGGACCCAGAACTAGCACAAGAGATAGAAGCTAAGATAAAAGAAGCTATGGGTATGACTACCTTAATGGTTATGGATACATCAGAGGTAGATGAGACTGATGTTTAAATCAGTCTAGCCATTTACAACTAGCATACTCATCTGTTGGGTATGTTGGTTGTTGTTTTTGTAGAGTTTTTTTCATAACAACCATATCTTTTCCATCTACAAAACTTTTTACATGTAGGTTCTTTACCACTTCAAAACCAAACTTTTTAAAAAAATCTATACTTTTTTTATCATCTAAAACATTTATACAAAGAGCTGAGTAAAGAACACTTGCCTCTTTTAAAAACTGTTCTATCATAGTTGATGCTATCCCTTGTTTTCTAAACTCTGGTTTTACAGTTATGTTTATAACTGGTGTTTCATCATCTATGTATGCTTGTGCTTTGTGGTCACTGTTTAGTTTTCTACTCCAAACAGCTCCACAAACTACACTGTTTTTCATAGCATAAAGCCCCAAATCTTTGTTTGTAAAACCGTAAAATTCATCATATATTTTTAACTCTTCAAAATCTTGAAGTTTTTTGTCTGTTTTATCTACCCTTTGGGAGTAGTAAAGCATATCTGTAACTATTTTTTGCTCAGTTGAGCGAAGAAAGTAAAGTTCTAAACTCATAAATCTCCTTTTTAATGCTAAATTATATCTAAGAATACTATAATCACAAAACTTATAAATTAGGAATACAGATGTTAAAAAAATTTACATATACTTGTTTGGCTTTTTGTGGACTTGGCTCTTTTTTAGTAGCAGATGAACTGCCAAAGGTTGGTTTAAAAAGTAACTACCAGTTAGTTGACTATGTAAAAAACAGGGGGGAGTATGGAACTTTTTATGGTCGTATCCGTTCAAATACCTTTCATTATGAGTGGGAAAAAGAGAGTGCTACACATAAAAACTACTTGGTAACTGCACTTGGTGGCTCAGTGGTTTATAAATCTCCTACATTTAAAAATATAGATACAACTTTTGGTTTTTACTATTCAAGAGCTTTTTTTGATGATAGTAAATATCCAGCTTCTACAATTACAAAAGGTAAAGATACTTTTAGCCGTTTTGACAATGTAAACAATGGTTCAAAATCTATGGCAGTTGTTGGTCAGGCTTATTTGAGATTTCATCTTTTAAAAGATACTCAACTACTTGTTGGTCGTCAGTTTGTTGAGAGTTTTTATGCGAAATCTAACGACTCAAAAATGATTCCAAACACTTTTGATGGTGTGGTTTTAAACACAAAAATAATCCCTCACACAAACACAAAAATAGCTTACCTTGTAAAACAAAAACTTCGTGACCACACTTCGGCTCACTCACTCTTAATGTATGGAGATGAAAACTCAACATCTGCAACAAACCCTCAGTGGAGTGAAAATGATGACGGTGCAATGCACAAAGGTTTAACATATACAGCACTAAAAGAAGCTGGTGTAAGCACAGAAGCACCACTTGTAACAGGGGATTTTAAAAATAGAAGTATAAAAAATCTAAAACTTGATTTTTCATTTTACTATGTTCCAGAGCTTTTGAGCCAAACTATGGTTGAGGCAAACTACAAACTGCCATTTGATGGGTTTAGCATCACCCCTGGTGTGAGATATATAAAACAGTTTGATGACAAAGCTGGTAAGATAGGTGGGGCAGCTTATGATGGTGACCCAACAGGGTATAAAGACAAAAACTCATTAGACTCTCAAATGTTAGGGTTAAGAGTTGTTACAAAATATAAAAACTACAAACTAAACTTAGCATATACACAAGTTATGGATGAGGCAGACCTCATAACTCCGTGGAGAGGTTTATCAACAGCTGGTTATACTCATTCAATGGCTCGTTCAAACTGGATGGCAAACACAAAAAGTTACCGTGCAGAGTTACAGATAAACCAAAACAAATCTGGGATTTACAAAGATATGTTTTTGCAAATCTCCTACCTTCATACAGATGCAGATGAGAAAAAAGGGTTTCATGATGAGGACTACTACTACATAGGTTGTGTTCAAAATATACCAATTTTTCAAGATTTACAGTATCGTATCCGTTTTGGATATCAAGACACAGAGAAAAAAGATAGCGATGGATTGGATGCTCGTTTTGAGTTAAATTATCTGTTTTAAAAAGGTTTCATATGTTTAAAGCTTTATTTTTTCTACTGCTCTCCTCTATGGTTTTTGCTCAGACCATAAGGGTTGCAGTGGCGGCAAATGTTAGTTATGCCATAGATGATTTGGTAAAAGAGTTTAACAAAACACACCCAAATATAAAAGTGCAAACCATACTTGGAAGTAGTGGAAAGCTATCTGTACAGATACAAAACAATGCTCCGTTTGATGTTTTTATGTCTGCAAATATGCTCTACCCTCAAAAACTTTATGAACAAAAAAAGGCACTTACAAAACCTCGTATCTATGCACAGGGGGCTTTGGTTTTGCTGAGTGTAAAAGATATAAAACTTGATGGTATTGAAACTGTTTTGAGAAAAGATATAAAACGGGTAGCTTGTGGCAACCCAAAAACAGCACCCTATGGGATAGCAACAAAAGAGGCTTTAAAAAATGCAAAAATATATGAGAAAATAAAACACAAACTTATATATGCGGAGTCTATCTCTCAAACGGTTGTATATACAATAAACTCAGCAGATGTTGGTTTTGTGGCAAAATCTACACTTTTTAGCAAAAAGATGGCACACTACAAAAACTACATAGAGATAGACAAAACTCTATACACTCCCATATCTCAGGGGATAGTTCTACTAAAAGACACAAAACCTGCAAAAGAGTTTTATAAGTTTATATTTTCAAAAGAAGCAAAAAATATTTTTAAAAGATACGGATACATGTAGATGATAGATTTTGCCCCTTTTTGGTTGTCTTTTAAGTTGGCATTTTTGACAACTTTTATACTTTTTGTTTTGAGTTTGCCTTTTGCCTGGTGGCTTAGTAACACAAACTCAAAACTAAAACCAGTTTTTGAAACCATAACAGCTTTGCCCATAGTTTTGCCACCATCTGTTTTGGGGTTTTACATACTTTGGGCATTTTCCTACAACTCACCACTTGGAGCTTTTTTAGAAGATAGTTTAGGGGTTAAACTTGTTTTTAGTTTTAGTGGACTTGTTGTGGCGAGTTGTATCTACTCTTTGCCTTTTATGGTTCAACCACTTCAAGCTGGGTTTGAAAAACTTGACAAACATATGTTAGAGTCAAGTTACATAAGTGGTAAAGGTAAACTTCAAACACTTTTTAGAGTTGCCTTGCCAAATATGAAACCATCACTTTTAAGTGCCATCATCATAACTTTTGCCCATACGGTTGGGGAGTTTGGTGTTGTGTTGATGGTTGGTGGAAGCATACCAGAAGAGACAAAAGTGGCAAGTGTAGCCATTTATGAGATGGTAGAAGTTATGGACTACGAGATGGCTCACATTTACAGCGGAATAATGGTTGCCATAAGTTTTAGTGTTTTGGTGAGTGTTTACATCTTTAACAAAAGGTTCAAAGTTTGATAGAGTTACAAATCTCAAAAAAGTTAAATAATATAGACTTAGATATATCTCTAAATATTCAAGAGGGGGAGTTTTTGGCCATTTGTGGAAAGAGTGGCAGTGGAAAAACAACTTTTCTTAGAGTTTTATCTGGGCTTGAAGACTCAGACTCAACCATAAAAGTTGCGAACAAAGTTTGGCAAGATAAAACTAAAAAACTACCACCACAAAAAAGGGAGATAGGTTTTGTTTTTCAAAACTATGCACTTTTTGAAAATATGAGTGTGGAACAAAACCTTTTGTATGTTCAAAAAGACAAAGAGCTTTGTGAGTATCTTTTAAAAACAACAGAGTTATATGAGTTGAGAAAACATTACACAAAAACTCTAAGTGGTGGGCAAAAACAAAGGGTTGCTTTGTGTAGAGCTTTGATGGGCAAACCAAAGATTTTACTCCTTGATGAGCCTTTGTCTGCTCTTGATACTAAGATGAGAAAAAAACTTCAAGATGAGTTGAAATTTTTACACAAAAAGTTTAAGCTCACTACCATTTTGGTAAGTCATGACCTCTTGGAGGTTTATAAAATGGCAACAAGAGTTGTTGAGTTTGAAGATGGTAAAATAAAAAAAGATAACAAAAATATGTTTGCAGATGTTAAAAAAACTCTACATGTAGAGGTTATAAAACTAAAACAAAACAGTGTTGTAGTGAGTTGTGGTGAGCAGATTTTTGAAGTTAAAAAACCTCTACATGTAGAGGTTGGAGATAGTTTAGAGTTGTCGTGTGAGGTAGTTGTGTGATATATGTAGTAGTTGCTTTAAAACCAGAGGCTCAGGCTTTTGTAGATAGGTTTAAGCTAAAAAAAACATCTTTGAAAAACTATACACTTTTTTATGGTGATGGTATGAAACTCATAGTGAGTGGAGTTGGAGTTACAAACTCTATGTTGGCAACACAAACACTCATAAACGAGTATGATGTAGAGGAAGATGATGTTTTTTTAAATGTTGGCATCTGTGGTTCAAACAAAGAGATAGGGGAGCTTTTAGAGGTTGGTAGTGTTGTTTATGATGGGAGAGAATATATTTTACACAGCTACATAGACACAAAGTTAGAGTGTTGTAACACCCCATCAACAAACTCTGTGTTTGATGGGGCAGATATGGAGTCTTTTGGTTTTTACGAAGCCATAAGACACTCACCAGCCATAAAAAATTTTTATATTTTCAAGGTTGTAAGTGACCATTTTAAACCAAATAGTTTTAGTAAAGATTTTGTAAAAAATATAATTTTTTTGAAGATAGATGAGATGTTTTTATGTATAAAGTAGTTTTGTTTTTGTTTTTTGGAAGTTTTGCATTTGCAAAGTATGATAATTGTGATTTTGTAAATAAGCACTATGAAGATATTTGTAAAAGTGTAGTAAAAAAAGGTGTGTCTTACCGCTATGCTAACAAATTTTTGCTTGATTATTTTCAGACACAAAAGTTTGATGAGATAACTTGGAAATACTTAAAACCAAGATATATAAAACACTATGCAAAAGCTGAAAAAAAAGCAAACAAAATTTTAGAAAACCATATTCCACGACTTACAAAACATCTAAAAAGATATAAAAAAGTTTATGCAAAAGCTGAAAAACTTTATAATGTAAATAAAGAGATAATTGCAGCTATACTACTCAAAGAAACAAATCTTGGAAAAATAAAACCCAGACACGATGCTTTTAGAGTTTTTAACACCCTTTTAATAAGACTAAAACCAACTACAAAAAGGTCTAAAAGACTCATAAATATGGCAAAAACAAATATGAGTTCAATTATCAACCATTGCTATAAAAATGGGATACCCATAAACAAATGTCACCTTAAAAGTTCTTTTGCTGGGGCAGTTGGCATACCACAATTTATGCCAAACAGTTTTGTTTTTGCAAGAGGCTACAAAACAAAATATGCAAATTTAAACAAAATGGAAGATGCCATAATATCTGTTGCAAAATTTTTAAACAAAAAAGCGGGTTTTAAAAGAAAAATAGATTGGAAAAAAATGCCAAACATAAAAAAAGTTGAATCAAAATGGTACAAGTACCAAGCCAAAACAAAATACCCATCTCTAAACAGATTCAAATGTAAAGAAAAAAAACTGCCATATATGAAAAAATATCTAAAAATTATAAAAAGATACAACAACTCAACAAACTATGCCATGGGAGTACTCAGAATAGCAAACAAAACTGTTTTAAACATACCATAAATATTTTAGTAGTAGCACAAATAGCTATTTATTTGCATAATATCATTTTGAGTAAAAACTTGAAGTTAAAATTAAAGTGGTGGACCCTCAGGGAACCACAAATAGCTTATTTTAGGGATATTTAAAG
>CAYNVR010000049.1:0-9305 GCA_964400715.1 uncultured Sulfurimonas sp. | reverse complement strand
GCCATTCTAGATTGTAAAATCAAAAGCTCCCTTTGATGTTCAATAGCTCTGTTTTTACCATTTCAAGACCATTCATTTTTGACATATGTATATCTGTTAAAATCAAATCTATGTTATGTTCTTTATATTTTTCTAGACCATCTAAACCATCAACAGCAACAACAACAACAATATTATCAAAAAATTTTTCTAAATAGTCAATAGTACTATCTAACATATATTAACATTTTATTTCAAATAGCACCTAAAATGTAACAACTATCTTTTTACCAAACCCCAGCCTATTATCTGTCATTTTAAAGCTTTTTACAGATATCTCCCAAAGTGTTGGCAACATTGTCAAAGCATAGGGAAAAAGTTTAAAATATAAATTTTTAAGTTCACTGTTTTGAAGTTTTTTACATGTAGCTTTAAACTGTACACCTTGTATTTTACCAACTGTTTTTGTTTCCAAAGCAACAGTCCCAGATACATTGTTATTTTTTAAAATATGTTGCACATGTAGAGTATCTTCACTACTAGCAATTACAAAACTTTTATGTTCTACACTAAAAGCATAAAAAACACTACATGTACTAATCTCACCATCAAATGTTGTAGAAAGATGTAAAAGATGGTGTTGTTGTAAAAAGTTATCTATTTTTTCTAAATCACTCATTTTTTAAGTTTATATTTTTCTAAATCTTCTGGTGAATTGATATCTCTTTTTTCTAACATCATTCTAGATAAATCATCATTTTCAAGTATCTCATAAGTATCAAAAGTTGATATAACACTATAATAACTCTTTAAAAAATGTAAAAGCTTATCAAAATTATCACCTTTTAAATGAACACTGTTTTTATACTCTTTAAACTCTTCCCAGTCTATCTTTAACACTATCTACACTCCATCACTTTTTTTGCTAACTGTTTTGGTCTAAGCCCCAAAGACTCCTCAACAAGTTGTGTATTTCCATGAGTTATGAAACCATCTTCATACTCAAAACTTACAACCTCAACATCTTCTACATGTAAAGCAGATAAAAACTCCAAAATAGCACTCGCAACTCCACCCATTTTGGCACTATCTGAAAATACAAACCATTTTTTATGTTTTTTAGAAAGTTCTAAAAGCATCTCTTCATCGAGTGGTTTTACAAACCTCAAATCCAAAATAGCTACATCTTTTTCTACATGTAGAGATGTCTCATAAGCCCTACCCACTCCATTGCCATAACCTATAAACAATGTATCTGAGTTTGAAGATTTTAAAAGCTGAGATTTACCAAGCTCAAACTCAACAGACTCTGCTAATGAGTGTTGTATAAATGAACCTCTTGGGTATCTAATGGCACATGGGTGCTCAAACTTATGGGCAAACCCCATAGCCTGATGAAAACTTCTCTCATCTCTTGGTGCAAAAAGTGTCATATTTGGGATAACTCTTAAAAAGTTTATATCAAAAACACCTTGATGAGTCTCCCCATCTTCCCCAACTATCCCAGCTCTATCGAGTGCGAAAACAACAGGTAAATCAAGCAAACAAACATCGTGTATAACTTGGTCATAACCCCTTTGCAAAAATGTTGAGTAGATTGTACAAAACGGTTTAAACCCCTCTTTTGCCAAAGAAGCCATAGAGGTTACTGCATGTTGTTCAGCTATGGCTACATCCCAAAATCTATCTGGAAACATCTCCATAAGTGGAGAAAGTCCAGTTCCACTTGGCATGGCAGCAGTTGCTCCAACAACTTTTTCATCTCTTTTTGCTAAGTGCATCAAAGCTTCTGTATATATCTGAGTAGCACTTTTTTGTGAAGATTTTTTCAAAGAGTGTCCATCTTTTAAATCAAACGGCGACACACCGTGCCATTTTTCCTCTTTACCTTCTGCTATCTCATACCCTTTACCTTTAAGTGTTTGAGCATGAACTATCACAGGTTTTTTAAGATTTTTTGCAAGTTCAAAAATCTCTATGAGTTTGTTTAAATCATGCCCATCAACAGGACCTATGTAGTCTATCCCCATCTCTTCAAAAAGTATCCCAGGTGTTACAAGTTTTAAAGACTCTTCCATTCGTTTTGCTATATATTTCGCACCATCACCAAAATTTTCCACAAAATTTTCTGTATGTTTTTTAAATCTTTGGTAAAATGGAGATGCCATAGCAGAGCTTAACATCCTGCTAACTGCACCTATGGGTTTTGCGATGCTCATCTCGTTGTCATTTAAGATAATAACCATCGGATATTTTCTATCACCAAGCTCATTTAGTGCTTCATAAACCATACCAGCAGTCATACTTCCATCACCTATCATCACAACTGGTATGCGAGAGTCCTGTTCCCCTTTTAGTGCTATCGCTTTTGCTGCACCAACCCCCAAAGATATGGAAGTAGAACTATGCCCCGCTACAAAATAGTCATGTTCACTCTCACTTGGTTTTGTATAGCCACTTATACCACCAAACTGGCGAAGAGTATCAAACTCCTCCCATCTGCCAGTTAAGAGTTTATGTGCATAAGACTGGTGAGAAACATCAAATATAAATGGATCTTTTGAGCTGTCAAAAACTTTGTGCATAGCTACTATAAGCTCTGTTGCACCCAAAGTTGAGCTTAGGTGTCCACCATTTTTACTTACCACTCTTAGTATCTCTTCTCTTATATCTGAACAAATAACTTTTAACTCTTCAACTGTTTTTGATTTTATATCCATTCTTTTACCCATCATTCACCACCCAAGGCAGTTTTTTTTACTCTCTCAAATCTTTTATTTATTTGAGCATCTATATTTCCAACATCACTAAGCACTATAACACCACCAGCACTAACTGCACTATCTGAGACAACTTCTATATGTTTTAATGAACCAAAATACTCAGACAAAGCACCATGGTCAAGTGGATTTACTTTAAGTGTTATTTTTGAACTACCTTGTAAATCTTCTATAACCTCATTTGCCAATGCTTTTGCAACTTCTGATGAGTTTGAAGACAACTCCACTTTTACAACTTCGTAAGCTATATTTAATGCTGCACTTACTAAATCTTGTTTTATAGCTTCCAAAGATGTAACAAACTCATCAGCAGAACTATCTAACTTTTTTATGGAGTTTGCAAGTTGCTCTACTCGTTGAGCCAAAACATTTTCAACCTCTTTTGAAGCCTCAGCTTTTCCAGCTTCAAACCCCTCCGCAAAAGAGTTCTCTTTTGCCTCTTTTAGTTTTTGCTCAAACTCTTCCTCTTTTGCTTCAAGTTTCATTTGTAACTTGATAAAGTTTGTTGACATCTCATCTGTTTTTTTCATTAAAGATTCTATTAAAGAATCTTTTGAACTGTTTGATATAGCACTTGAATCTACTTTTATATCTTTTTTTTCAGGTTCTTCAACCTCTTGTGAAGTAGCTTGTGCAAATGTTGCTTTTTTGAAACCATCTCCACTTTTATGATTATTTTTTGAACCACCAAGTGCCAAAATTTTAAAATTGTATTTATCTATGTTATGTCTATCCAACGATTCACTAGAAATTATAGTTGCCATTTTCTACTCTATCATCTCTTCTGTTGAACCCATCTGAATAACACCACTCTCTGCAAGACCATTTACAACCTCAACAATTTTTCTCTGAGCTGCTTCAACATCTTTCATCTTAACAGCACCAAGGAACTGCATCTCCTCTTCAAATGCTTCTCTGGCTCTCTCACTCATAGCAGAGAAAAATTTCTCTTTTAACTCTTCTGGTGCAGATTTTAATGCCAACATCAAATCTGCTTTATCTACCGCTTTTAGTGTTTCTTGTATAGCTGTTTTATCTAACGAAATCATATCTTCAAATGTAAACATCATCTCTTTAATCAGAGTTGCAAGTTCTTCATCAACTTGTTCGATTTTAGATAGTGTAGATTTTGAACTTTTTGAACCAAGTCTGTTAAATACATCTGCAACCGCACGAGGTCCACCAACCTCAACTTTGTAAGATGCAAGAGATTCAAGTTTACTTTCAAGAACTGCTGAAACTCTTTTGATAACAGATGGAGAGATATCTCCTAGTTTTGCCATCCTCATAGCTACTTCACTTCGTAAATCATCTGGAAAATACTGTAATGTATCCGCAGCCTCTGTTGCATCCATATGTGCCAAAATAAGTGCAATAGTTTGTGGATGTTCATTAATAATAAAGTCTGAAAGCTGCTGTGGCTTGATTTTTGAAAGATATGCAAAGTTTTGAGTATTTTGCATACTTTTTGAAAGTTTTTCCAAAACCTTTTTTGCTTCATCTGCACCAAGAGTTCTGTAAAGAAGTTCTCTTGCATACTCCAAACCACCAGTAGTAAGAAACTGACCAGACTGAAAAATAGCATAAAACTCTTCCAAAACTGCTGTTGCTACCGCTCTGTCTATGGTTGTATTGGAAGCTATATATTTTGAAATTTCAGTAATAGATTCAACATTCATATTTGAAAATATAGTTGCTGTAATCTCTTCACCTAATTGTAGTAAAAGTATGGCTATCTTCTCTGCCATTCTCATCTCATCAAAAACAGCCTGTTGTGCTGGGGTTAATGCTGACATATATTATCCTTTACTATCTTTTCCATTTGTAGCATCAAACTCTTCACTAATGAGTGCTTCAAGTAATGAAGCAATATTTTCTGGTGCATCTTCTGCCATAGTTCTAACTTTTTCAAGTATAACTTCGTGTTTAAGTTCATCTTCATTAAATCCATCACCAACACCAAGTTGTTCCTCAACTTTTTTCCTCATCTGTTGAACTTTCTCAACTAAATCTTCATCTTCATCATCATCAATTTCAAGTGTAGGTTTTGCAAGTTCCTCTTCCTCTTTTGAAACCTCCAACATCTTCTCTGCAAATGGAGTAATAACCTTTTTGTACACAACAAGTAAAAGTATAAGAACAAATATATATTTAAACAAACCACTAAATGGTGCTAAGTATGTTTGAGAGAATTCAAATGCTTGTGTAACACCATCTTTTTGCTCACCAATTTTTCTTTTAAATTGTAGATTTTCAACACTTAGTTTATCGCCTCTTGTTTCATCTATACCTATGGAACGACTCACAAGAGCTTTTAGAGCTTCTATCTCATCTGGCTGTAAAGCTTCATACTCAACCTCACCTTTTAAAGGCTTACCATCTTTATCAAGTTTTTGTTTATACTTACCATCTACTATAACAGCAGCACTTATCCTTTTAATTCTAGCAAACTGTGACTTAGTTGTAGATACAGTTTTACTCACTTCATAGTTTGTTGTTCCTGTGTTTTTTTCATACTTTTCTACTGTTTGGTTACTTTTTAATCCCTGAACAGGTCCTATGTTACTCACAGTTCCTGGAACTCCGCCAACTGGTGCTGGGGTAGAGCCTGTTCTTTTTTCTTCACTGACTTGTTCACTTCTTACAACATTTTCTGGGTCATACTTTTCAGATGTAGAGTTTTTTATGGAAAAATCATATTCAATAGTAACTTGTGCTACAACTTTGTCTCTACCACCAACAAAAGGAGATATAAGTTTTATAATCTTATTTTGTCTTTTCTTCTCCTCTTTACTTTTAAAAGCTTGTTGAACAGCTGAAAGCTCACTCATTTGAGCCATCTCATCACCATCACCAAGTGTTTCACCATCACTGTTTACAAGCATAACATTTTGAGGGGTAAGTCTTGAAACAGAGGCAGCTACAAGATTTTTTATACCCCTTATCTGCTTAGCACTTAGTTTTCTATCTTCTACAAGTGTTACCATAACAGAGGCTGTTGGCTCAACTTGTTTTGATACAAAAAGGCTGTCTTTTGAGAGAGCCAAACTAACAGTTGCACTCTCAACTGGTGAGAGAGCAGAGATAGTTCGCGAAAGCTCACCCTCCAAAGCACGAAGATGTTTTATCTTCTGGTCAAAACTTGTTGCCCCAAACTCCTGTTTGTCAAAAAGCTCAAACCCAACATTACTGTTTTTAGGGATACCCTTTGAAGCTATGAGTATCCTCTCTTTATACACAAACTCTTTTGGAACTTTTATCACATTATCTGCTTCAAGCTTGTATGGGACATTGTCTTTTTCCAAAGATTCTATAACTTTTGCAGCATCTTCTGAACTAAGAGAATCAAACAAAACCTCATATTTTGTTATAACACTGCTTTTTGATGTATAAACTACCAAAAAGATTAAAAAAGCAACAATCCCTACAATAGCACTTGCAATAATAATTTTTTGCTGTTTACTAAGTTTTTCATAAACAGTTGCAAGTTGTGTAAAAAGTGCTTTAAAATCCATCTATATCCCGTTTTATACTAACTCTGAAAAAAGCTCAAAAAATCTACTGTTTTGCTCAACAGTTCCAACAGTAACTCTTATGGCATTTAGACCATAACCGCTCAAATCTCTAACTATCATACCTTTTTTAAGCAGTTCATCTGCTATACATGTAGAGTTTTTACTATCATCAAAACATAAAGTTACAAAGTTTGTAAAACTCTCTATAACCTCTATGCCGTTTTGTTTTGCAAACTCTTCATACCTTTTCATCTGCTCAAAATTAAGCTCTATGCTCTTTTGAACAAACTCCTCATCTTCAAGGGCAACACTACCAGCTTCAAGTGAGAGTGTTGTTATGTTAAATGGTGGGCGAAGTTTATAAAGCTCTTTTATGATTTTACTATCTGCCAAACCATAACCAACTCTCATACCACCAAGCCCATAAGCTTTTGAAAAAGTTCCAAGGTATATAACATTTTCAAACTCTTCTACAAGCTCTTTTGGTTCTATACTTTTTGAACTATCTTTAAACTTTGCATACTCCATATATGCACCATCTACCACTACAAGGGTATCTTTGTCTATCTTTTTTACAAACTCAAAAAGTTCATCTTTATCTATGGCATCACCTGTTGGATTGTTTGGTGTGCATAAAAATATAATCTCTGGATTTTGCTCTTTGTAAAGCTCATAAAACTCATCTAAATTATGTTTTTGAGATTTTGTTTTTATAACAGTTGCACCTGTATGTTTTGCATATATCTCATACATAGCAAATGTTACAGAGTTTGTAAGGATTTTTGAGTTTTCGTTCGCTTTTGCATGGATTAAAAACTCTATAACTTGATCACTTCCCGCACCTATGATGATGTTTTGAGTATCAACACCAAACCTTTTTGAGAGTCCATCTTTTAGTTTTGTCATACTGTCATCTGGGTATAGTGCCATATTTGCCACTATATCTATTACCGCTTTTTGAACTTTTGGTGAACACCCATAAGGGTTTTCATTTGATGCAAGTTTTACTATATCTTTTGGTTCAATCCCAAACTCCCTTACAACAAGTTCTATGGGCTTTCCAGCTTCATAAGTTTTTATGTTTTCTAAATGTTTGTTAAATCTCATTTTCACCCTTTACATAACTTCCAAGCCAAGTTACTTCATCTTTATGTTTTTGTATAACTTTTTGAACATTTTCATTGTCTATATGTCCATAAAAATCTATGTAAAACCAGTAACCAAACCCATCTTTATCTCTTGATGGACGAGATTCTATCTTAGATAGATTTATATTTTCTTTCTCAAAATCTTGTAAAAAATGCACCAAAGAACCAGCTTCTACGGCATCTTTGAGTCTAACAAGTATGGAAGTTTTGTCATCATCACTCACACCATTTTTAAAATCACTCAAAATCACAAATCTTGTCGTGTTGTTTTGAGTATCTTCTATATTTTCATACAACACAGGCACACCATACAGTTTCGCAGCTATGTGTGAGCAGATAGCCGCCGATGTTTCATCTTCACTTGCCAAGATAGCTGCTTTTGCTGTTGATTCAACGGGGATTTGTTCCACATTGCTCAAACCGTACTCATCTAAAAACTCTCTACACTCCCCAAAACCTTTATCTTTTGAGTATATCTTTTTTATATCTTTTAGATTTTTAGCTTTTGTACAAAATGATATATGTATGGGCATATAAAGCTCTGCTACTATTTTTATACTACTTTTTGAGAGTAAATCAAGTGTCTCACCCACAACACCATCTCTTGAATTTTCAATAGGAACTACACCAAACTTTACCCTTTTTGCTTCAAGCTCTTTAAAAACTGCTTCTATGGAGTTAAAAGAGACATACTCACTCATAGCACCAAACCTACTCTCGGCAGCTTGATGTGTAAATGTCCCCTCTGGCCCAAGATATGCTACTTTTTCCGCTCTTTCAAGGTTTCTTGAAACTGCAAAAATCTCTAAAAATATAGCTTCTATCGCACTTTTGTTTAATGCTCCGCCACTCTCTTTGCTTAGTTTATCTAACCTGTCTATGATGGCCTTTTCCCTCTCAGGTCTGTAAATAGCTCCACCACTTTGGTTTTTTATCTCCCCAACTCTATGGACAACTTCCATCCTTTGGTTAAGAAGTTTTAGTATCTCGTTATCTAAACTATCTATCGCTTTGCGACAATCATCTAATGTTTCGTATCTCATTTTTCAGGACTCGGTATATTTTTTACAACTATAAAAGCGATGGTAGCTATGATAGCACCTACAATCCCCAATTCAAGCATTTTTATCTCCTTTATTTATAGCCACATAACCTGTATAATATAACATTAAAAAAGTATATAAAGACAAAACTATACCAGCTAAACTATAACTATCATTTTGTAAATATGTATTTAAGAAAAATACAACAAAAAACAAGTTTGCCAAAGTAAGTAAAGATTTGCCAACCTCTTTTAAACCTTCATTTTTCATACTTTTATATCCCCTATGGAGTTATAAATCTCATCTGGTTTTATCTCTAAAAATGGCACTATCTCTTCTGCTGTTTTATACTTTCCACTTGTTACAAATATGCTTTTCATACCAAGCTCTTTTGCACCACCCAAATCGCCTTTTACATCATCACTTATCATTGTGATTTTCTCAAAGCTTAGAGTTTTATCCTGCTTTTGTATGCGACTTAGTGCTTCTTTGTAAAATGCTTCACTTGGTTTTCCAACAACATCGTAACTAACACTTGTTGCGAACTCCAAAAGTTTTAAAACTGCTCCAACTCCTGGGTATCTTTTGTTGTTTTTAGCATATATAGATGTCTCATGCATACCAACAAGTTTAGCACCATTTAGTAAAAACTCTATCATCTGAGCATACTCATCTGGCATAAAGTCCTCTTTTATGGCAACTAAAACTGTTTGTGGGTTTTCATAGTCCAACTCATACCCCATAGTTTGTAGAGTTTTTAAAAACTCAAATGCAACATAACTTGCAACTCAACAAATTGAAACTCTTGATTCAAGTAACATCAAAGGGACAAAGTAATGT
>CAYNVR010000048.1:0-9372 GCA_964400715.1 uncultured Sulfurimonas sp. | reverse complement strand
GGTGGGCTGTTGGTGAAGCATCTTCTACGAATTGTCGCTCCCTCAGAGCTTTTACATCTTCTATGCGTTGAACCTCTTTTGAGTTCATATCTGCACTAAAACATTGGTCTCTAAAAACTGTAAGCCCCTCTTTGAGAGTTAGCTGAAACCAGTCTCTACATGTAATGCGATTTCCAGTCCAGTTATGAAAATACTCGTGAGCTATGACAGATTCTATACCCATATAGTTTGTATCTGTTGCACTCTCTTCATCTGCGAGAACATAGGCTGAGTTAAAGATGTTTAAACCTTTGTTTTCCATTGCTCCCATATTGAAACTATCTACGGCTACAATGTTGTAGATATCTAAATCGTACTCTCTACCATAAACATCTTCGTCCCACTTCATAGCTTTTTTTAGTGAACTCATAGCATGAAAACATTTTGTTTCATTACCTTTGTCGCAGTAGATATTTAGCTCCACAACTTTACCGCTACATGTAGTAAATTCATCATCTATCACTCCCAAATCCCCAGCAACAACAGCAAAAAGGTAAGATGGTTTTGGGTGTGGGTCAAACCATTTTACACCATGTCTGCCATCAAAACTGTCATAACAGTTTACTTTGTTACCATTGCTAAGTAGAACAGGGTATTTTTGTTTGTCTGCTACAACTGTTGTTGTATAAACTGCCATAACATCTGGTCTGTCCAAAAATGGAGTTATTCGGCGAAACCCCTCTGGTTCGTTTTGTGTGCAAAATATATCTCCACTTTTGTAAAGCCCTTCAAGCTCTGTATTTTTGTGTGGATATATTTTGTTTACAACTTTTAAACTAAACTCCTGTGGAACATTAAAAACTGTAAACTTTTCATCTTCATAGGAGTATCTTGTTTCATCAAGTTTTAGGTTGTTTAAGTAAACCTCTACAAGCTCTAAATCTATGCTGTCTAAAACAAGTTCACTAACATCATTTTGCTTTGAGAGTTTCATAACATTTGTTACAACTGTTTCATCTTCAAAGATGTCAAACAAAAGTTCAACACTTCTACATGTAAAGTCTGGTTTTTTATAATCTTTTAGGTAGATTGGTTCTATGTTTTCCATCAGTTACTCCTCGCTAACTCTGCAAAGTCTATCTGTTCATTTTTCTCTTTTTGTTTTTTGTCCTCTTCATAGTTACCAGTTGTAAATATATAGCCACTTTTTTTAAGTACACAACCTTTTGTTCCTGGTGTGCATGGTATTTTTAGTTTTTTACAGTATCCGTCTGTGTCGTATTGGCATGTCCATCCCATTTTGTATTCCTATTGTTTAATCTCATAAAATCTTAGCAAAGCCAAGATTTTATTCAGTCACTAAAGCTTTGCCTATCGGCAAGATGAGTCATTTTTATGACTCAATAGTTAATCTTATAAATTTTAGCAAAGTCAAAATTAAATTTTTAATTTTATGGCACTTTTTATAGCATTTATGTAGCTTAGGTTTTTTGCTTTGTTTTTGTAGGCTATGTCAAATGCTGTTCCATGGTCAACAGATGTCCTTACTATGGGTAGATTTAGTGAGATGTTTACACTCTCATCAAAGTAAAGAGCTTTTAGAGGTGCTAAACCTTGGTCGTGGTACATCGCTACAAAGTAGTTAAAGTTTTGTCTAAAATGTGGTGTAAAAGCTACATCTGGAACAATTGAGCCTACAAATAGCTCTTTGCCTATCTTTTTGTTTACAAATTTTATGGCTGAGTCTATCTTTTTTTCTTCATCTCCAAGCACTCCGTTGTCTCCAGCATGTGGGTTTAGTCCCAACACAGCTACTTTTTGTTCACCTATATTTTTATATAGATTTTCCAAAAAAGTTGCTATGTTTTGTTTTGTGATGAGTTTTGGAACATCTCTTAGTGGTAGATGTTCACTAAAAAGTGCTACATACATATCTTCACAGCCAAGCATCATTATGGCATCTTTTTTAAAATGTTTTCTCAAAAAATCTGTATGACCTTTGTATTCTATATCTGCCAAAGCCCACGATTCTTTGTGTATGGGCATAGTTACAACACCATCTGCTTGTTTTGTTTCACAAAGCCAAACCCCTTTTTTAAATGACTCAAACGAGTAAAACCCAGCTTCTTTTGTGATTTTTGAAGGTTCTATCTCAAAACTTTTAGCAACATTTATGGTTTGAAAGTTTGTGGGAATCTCTACACCTAAAAGTTCTGCCCCTTGTTTTAACATATCTTCATCTATACAGTATGTTGGTTCACAAAGTTTACAAACCTCTTTGTGAGATTTTAGAGCTATCTCTAAACCAACACCGTTTAAATCACCTATGGTTATGGCTAACTTCATCTTAAAAGCTCTTTCATCTCTTTTATGGCTGTGCCAAGCCCTTTAAACACACTTCTTGCGACTATGCTTTGCCCTATGTTTAGTTCAGTTATCTCTTTTATCTTTACCATTTCGTAAACATTGTTGTAGTTTAGTCCATGCCCAGCAGCTACTTCAAGCCCTAAACTTTTAGCATATTTAGCACTTTTTTTTATATTTTTTAGAGATTTTTTTAACATTTTTTGTAGCTCATCTCTTGTGAGTTCTAACTCCTTTATGGAGTGGTTAGAGTAGGAGAGTGATGAGTTTAGCATAGCAAATATGTTGGCGAAGTGTCCTGTGTGTAGTTCTACCATATCTGCCCCTAATTCTTTTGACTTTTTAACAGCTTCAAGTGTTGGGTCTATAAATAGTGAAACGGGTATATTTGCAGATGAGAGTTTGTTTATGGACTCTTTTATCTCTTTGTCTAAGCTTACAACATCAAGCCCACCCTCTGTTGTAACTTCTTCTCTTTTTTCTGGAACAAGTGTAGCTCTGTGAGGCTTTTGTTTTGTGACTATTTTTATAATCTCTTTGTTTATGGAGCATTCAAGATTTACCGGGATTTTTGAAAGTTTTAAAATGTTTGTTACATCAACATCTTGAATGTGTCTTCTGTCTTCTCTTAGATGTATAGTTATCTGGTCTGCACCAGAGTTTGTTGCTACAAAAAGCCCCTCTATGATGTCTGGGTCATTTACCTGTCTGGCCTCTCTTAAAACTGCTATATGGTCTATGTTTACACCAAGTGTTATTTTTTTCATTTATAAATATCTCCTCTGTATCCTATATTTTCAACAAGACAAACAACGACATTGCCATCTAAATCAAATGAAAATATAATTCTTATATTACCTTTTCTTATCCTAAAAAATTCTTGTTCATTTGTAACAAGTTTTTTTAAATCTATGTTTATATCTTCTTTTTTTATGATTTTTTTCATAGATTTTACAACTAAACTATCTACTTCATCTTTTGATATTTTATTTTTAGATATAAATTTAGTAGCTATTTTTTTGTATAAAATTTTTAGTGTCATATCTTTATAACTTTTGTTGCTGTTTCATCTATATCATCATTTTGTGTTGAGATTATTTTTAGTATCTCATCTTTTTCATCATCATCTACTATATCTATGTGAGATGTGTCTATGTTTAGATTTGATATCTGCTCTTTTAAAATTTTTTTTAGTAGTTCATCTACTTTTATATGTAGTTTAGTAGATAATTTGAGCAACTCATTTTCTAAAAAACTATCTTGTAATACTATTGCCATTTTTTAACCTTTGTTTTACAAACTCTTTATACTCTTGTTCAAGATTTTTTTCAGATATAAAATCTCCAACATATACATGTATGGTTTTTTTCTCTTTAAATGGTGCTTCTTGAAAGACTTTTTCAAGTTGTTCCTCTATGTAAACTGGAACAACTTTTAAGTTGTTTGCTTTTGCTATCTTACTTGCTCCACTTTGGAACTTTAAAAGTTCATCTGTTTTGTTTCTCTCACCCTCTGGGAAGATATATAGGTTAAAATCATTTACATTTGAAAATATATTTTTTATCTCTTTAAAAAATTTTAAAAGACCTTTTTTGTTTTCTAAGTCTATCCCTATAATCCCGCTGTGTTTGAAAAAGTCCCCATAAAAAGCATCAAAGAGTTCTTGTTTTGCTATCCATGTTCCAGCTTTGTTGTGTTTTGAAAAAAGGTATTCCATAACTATGATGTCAAGCAGTGAGCGGTGGTTTATGGTGTATATGACATTGTTTTGTTTAGGAAATTCCCCTATGAGTTTTATATCTAAGTTTAGTAAGTCTAAAACAGAGTTTGAATACTCTTGCCTTTTTTGTGATAGCTGTTTTAGTTTTGATTGTAAAGTGATGTATGGGTGCAGGTACAAATTTTTAAATATAGGTATATATTTGTACCCAAGTTTTATCATAAAGTAAAATTTCTTAAAAGTTTTTAGCATAAATCAGTCCTCTTTAAAAGTATGATTATAGCTAAAAAAGTTAAACTATTCCTCTTTTTTTGTAGCATAAGGTGTTATAGGCTCACCAGTTTGCTCCTCTATCTTTGCTCTTTGTTCAGCCATTTTAATCCTAATCTCATCTATGATAAATGGTGGAACATCTTCATCTTTTGACCATTTTACTTCATCTACATGTCCGCCATAGTCTTGTCCAAGCTCTTCAACATTTGTAGCAAACTCATCTAAGTCTTTACAAATCTTAACTCTTCCATCAACTGTATCTGTGAGTTCTATAAACCATTGTTCATTTTCATCTATTTTTATAACAGCATTAAATACAACACTCATCTACTTTTCTCTCTCTTTTGCAGCATCGAACTGTTGTGTAAAGGCTATCATATCTTCTTTTTTCTTTAAGTCACCGTTGTAAACAACTTTATCTACATCTGCATTTTCAGTATCTTGTAAAACTTTTGGAACAACATCACGGTTATTTATAACCTCCATATGCTCATCTAGTTCATCTTCACTGTATGCCATCTGCATATCTGCTGAGATTACATGTGGTATGGCTTCTATAACTCTTAGTTTTTCAAGTTCCTCTTTTACTCCATCACCTTCAATAGTGATTATAACTCTACCTTTTTCATCATGTAGATGATAATCACATGCTTCACAGTTTTTTAAGTCATTTACAACTTGTTCCAAATGTTTTGGTAGTGTTTGTACAACTATGCTTGATATATTCATATTTTTCCCTTTTTATTCGTAGATTACTTTTCTTACTTTTTCGCCGTTTTCTTTTCTCATATTATCATATAATCTTTGAAATTTCAACTTTGTTTCGTAGTTTATGGGAGTTCTTAGTGATTTATATTCAATAAGTTCCCCATTTTTATAAACACCGGACACTATCGCCTCTACCCAGTAAAAGCCACCATCTTTTCTCATATTTTTAACTATGCCAACCCACTGTTTTTTTGTTTTTATAGTATCCCACAAATCTTTAAAAGCATCGCGAGGCATATCTGGATGTCTTACTATGTTGTGTGGTTTACCTAAAAGTTCTTTTTCTGTGTAACCACTTATTTCACAAAAAGTTTCGTTTGCATATGTTATGTTCCCTTTTAAATCTGTACGAGAGATTATAAGCTCATCTGCTGGTACTTCTGTTTCTATAAGAAATTCACTGTTGTTAAACTCCATAGATACCTCCTATTTTAGTTTATAAAAGTTTATTGTTACATCATCACTTGCTACAAAAAACTCTTTTTCATTTAGAAATACAATGTTTGTAAGTGTCATTTTATTTCCACCAAATATACCAAGCACAGTTTTGGTATTTGTTTTAAACAATTCCACATTGTTGTCCTCATCGTTTCCATAGCCAACTATTTTTCCACTAGGAGAAAGACCAACACTGTAAATTAAAAAGCTTGATGTTTTGTAGTATGCACTATTTGTTTTTGTATTAAAAATTGCAACTCTTCTATCTTGTCCAGCAGTTGCTATGATACCATTTTTAAAATCTACTTGAAAAACATTATCTACATTTTGCCCACTAAAAGTTTTCAGTGTTTTGCCATTTTTTGTGTTTAACATATGTAAATCACCACTCTCATCACACACAACAACTTTTGTTTTATCTTCATTTAGTTTAAAGTTTGAAAACTTAGACTGAGAAGCTTGAATAGTCCAGTTTTGTTTTTTTGTTTGTATGTTGTAAGATATGATGTCATTACTTAGCAAACCAAGTAAAATGTTGTTTTTATCTATAAATTTTGCTTTTGCTATATATAGATTGTCATCAACTGTAATGATATGTTTTAGTTGATTGTTTTGAAATATATCAACCCTTCTAAAACCGTGTTCACCTTGTGAAAGTATGAGTATCTTGTCGTCTAAAATATCTACCGAATATATTTTAGAGTCAATAATATCACCCATAAAATCTTTGATTTTTGATATTTTTATGCTTTTTTGCAGTTTTGCAGTTTTTATATCAAAAATATCTACAACACTTGCATTTGTTGCAACATATAGTTTTTTATTTTTTACAACTATATCTACCACAGGACCGTTTGCAACATATTTTTTTGTTGGCATAACGATACTTTGTGCTAGTAAAGGGATGGTAAAAAGTAGTAATGTTAAAAGTTTCAAGAAATCTCTCCTGTATTTATAGCTAATGATGGGCATCTGCTTATGCAAAACCCACAAGATGTACATTTTTGAACATCTATGGTTGGCATAAACATAGCTTGAAAGTTTATGGCATCTTCAAGGCATGGGTCTTTACAAGAAAAACACATAACACCTTGCCAACTCAAACATTTAGCTTCATCTATAACTATATTTGTTTTTATATTTTGTTTGTGTTTTATATCAAGAACATTTGCTTCACAAACATTTGCACACTCATCACAATATGTACAACCACTTTTGTATAGGTTAAGATAAGGTGTTTTATCTTCACCTATAATTATGATTTGTTCTTGGCAAGAAGTAGCATAAAGTCCTTCACACTCTTGACACTCACTACCAAAGACAACATCACTACCTACATATGGTGGTCTGATGATGTTTATGTTCTCTTTCTTTTCCTCTTGTTTTACAGATGAGGAAAGAAAGCTAAAAAGCTCTCTTCTCTCCATCTATTTAGTACCCTCGTAAGTGTTGATACCTTCCATTAGTTTAGTACCAGTCCAAGTAGATTTACTAGCACCATCTGGAGCTACATATTCTGGTTGGAATTTGTTATCTACTGCAAGTGGAGTGTCAGACTGAGGAGCATGACATTGTGAACAGTTAAATCTTCCACCATAAAGTTTGTTCTCTTTTTTAATAGATACATTTGCAAGTTTCTCACTTGATGTATTTTTGATTTTATGACCATTTTTTATGATAGCACCATCTTTTGCTATCTTAGTATCTGGTCTAAAATTTGTAAAGTGAGAAGGTGGAATAGGTGTAGCACCCATACTTGAAGCTACATCTGGCATATGACAACCTATACACTGGTTGTTGTTGATAGTGATTGGTAACATACCAGTTGTATCGTGTGGAATCATTGGTGGAGCATCTTGGAATGCTCTTTTGAATTTATGTCCACTACCAGCATAAGTTGTAGAGTACTTAGTTTCTCTTGGTTTTACTTTTGTATCTTCTACAAAAAGTGAGTCTTTTCTAAGACCTAATGATGTTTCATCAATAGTTGGTTTTACTACTTCATTTTTTGCAGGTGTAGCACTGTCGTTACAACCAACAAAAAGCATTGCAGCAGTAGCTAAACCGATAGTTAATTTACTTAATACTTTCATTTTACTCTCCCATTTTTTTATTTTTTGCCATATTTCTTATGGAAAATCCAAGAGCATCATCGTCACACACTTCTATACATCTGGCACAGTTTGTACACTCACCAGAAAGTACAGGTAAAGACTCTTTACCTATCATATGTAACACTTGATTCTCTGGACACACTTTTTTACATTTCATACAAAGTGTACAGTTTTCTTCGTAGTGCTGTACCCTTATGAGGCTAAATTTTCCAAGTAGTGAGTAAAACCCACCAAGTGGACAAATATGGCCACACCACCCATTTTTTAAAACAAACAGGTCAAAAAGAAAAATTATGAGCACTGCTGCCCAACCAAATCCTATACCAAAAACCAAACCTCTATGAACCATAGATATAGGTGATATAAACTCAAACGCTGTAACACCCATAATGGCAGATATAACAAGGCTTAGACCAAGCATCCAGTATCTTATAGCTCTTGAAGCTGGTTGCTTTACCCCTTTTAGTTTATTCATACCTATTTTTTCTCTTGTCCAGTTTGCTGTATCTGTAACTATATTTATGGGGCATACCCAGCTACAAAACGCTCTACCACCTATGAGAAAATAAAATAGAGTAACAACTACAACTCCTACAAGTAGGTTTGTTGCCATAACTGCACCAGCTGCTAACATCTGTAAAGCAGCAAACGGGTCACTCATAGGTATTTTACCTAAAATTAAAGATGAACTAAGATTTCCTTGAAGCATTTTCCAACCCCAAGCATTTGCACCAAAATAAAGAACAAGTAAACTTATTTGAGTAAATCTTCTAAGTATAAGGTAGCGATAATTATTCCATAGAGTTTTCATTAGTATAAGTCCTCCAATAAATCGCTATTTAACTTGTCTGATGCACTTTGATTACTTATCTCTGTAACAGTTTTTATCTCTTTTGCATCTTTTAATCTTGCTTCATCTTTTTTGTCCCAGCCTTTTATGTAATAGTTCCCAGCTTTCCCTTGTGCTACCTCTCTTGGAAGTATATGGATAGCTGGTTTTTCTGTTACACAAGCTTTTTCACAAAGACCACAACCAGTACAAGCATCGCTATGAACAACAGGTTTCATAAAAGCATGTTTACCAGTTCTCTCATTTTTTGTGTACTCAATAGTGATTGCTTGACCAAAAATAGGACAAGCTCTATAACAAGCATCACACTGAATACCCCAAAAAGCGATACAACTCTCTTCATCTACAACAGCAAGTCCCATATCTGCTATGTTTATATCTAGTTTACCATCTGTTGTAACACTCTGTTCATCTAATGCACCAGTTGGACAAACTGGAACACATGGTATATCTGGACACATATAGCAAGGTACTTCTCTTGGAACAAAATAAGGAGTTCCAAGAGGTTTATGGTCACCTGGTTTAGCTAAAACAAGTGTATCGTATGGACATGCTTCAACACAAAGCCCACATTTTATACAAGTTTTAAGAAAGTCTTTCTCTGGCAATGCACCAGGTGGACGAAGTAACAAAGACGAAGCTTTCGCTTCATCTATGTATGCACTCCATATAAATCCACCCATAGTAGCAAGACCTAAGCCTCTTGCCATATTTAGTATAAACCTTCTTCTGTCTTCACCAACAGGTTTTTGTTTAGGTATATTTTCGCTCAAAACGAAACTTTCCTTTTATCTTTTAAAAAACTATGCTTTGTAAATTTTTACTGCACATTTTTTGTAGTCTGTTTGTTTTGACATTGGACATGT
>CAYNVR010000047.1:0-9494 GCA_964400715.1 uncultured Sulfurimonas sp. | reverse complement strand
TGAAAGAGATATGTGGAACTGTTGCTGGTAGGCTTCCTGAGATTGACTACAAAAAAGAGTTGGCTCTTTGGGATTTTGTGATAGAAGCTAACAAACAACACCTTTTAGAGTGTGCAAAAGATGCAAGTAGTGGTGGTGTTGCGATAGCTCTTGCTAAGATGTCTGCTACAAGTGGTTTGGGTTGTGATGTGGCGATGAGTGTTGAAGATAAAAGAGATATCTTTGCTGAGTCTATGAGCCGTGCGATAGTTGAAGTAAAACCTGAAAACTTGGAAAAAACTATGCAGATGTTAAAAGATGCTGGTCTTACTTGTGAGCAGATAGGTAAGATAGGTGGAGATAGCATCAAGATAAATGATGTTGAGATGAGTTTAGAACAACTTCAAGATAACTACTACAATACATTTAAAAAAGTTATAGAACAAGATTTATAACTTTTTCTACACTTTACGGTGTTTTTTACACCGTAACTTTAAAATATAAACAATCATTTCATTTTTTGTGATAAAATTGTGTTAAATATAAAAATATAGGATTTTCAAATGGAAGAAAAAAGTATTTTAGAATCGTTAAACGATAAGGTTTCTCAGGTATTACAAAAATATCATGATTTAAAGGGTGAGAATGAGTTACTAAGAAATGAGATAGTAGCGCTTAAATCTGAAAATGAGTTAAAAGATAAAGAGATAGAAACTCTTAATGAACAAAATGCTCTAAAAGATATGGAGATAGAGGATATTGTGAATAAAATAGAAAGTATTTTGAGTTAAATAGATGTCAAAAACATTTGGTCTTCTCATAGGTACTCGTAGATATGAAGTAAAAGAGGTAGATGATGGATTTGCCTCTTATCTTGAAAATGCGATGAATGAAGATTTTAACTTAGGTGGAAACAACGAGATAACAACTTTACTTCAAGCTTATGTTCGTAAAAACTATGAAATATATAAGCAAGATGAGGTTATAAAACAACTTTATAAAAAATTAGATGAAGAGGTTTAGTTTTTAAATTTATTTTAAGATTTATAGGCTATAATTTCAACCTCTTAAACGAGAGACTTAGTGTGCGCTCATAGCTCAGCTGGATAGAGCACTGGTTTGCGGTACCAGCGGTCGGGCGTTCGAATCGCTCTGGGCGTACCATTTCTTCAAATGCACACTTTAAAACTTCAACTTTAAATTAACTTGTAAATTTTCATTATCAATTAAAACATTTAAACTTTCAACATTGTTTTCTTCACTTAAAAGTAGTTCATAGAAAAATACACCTATAAAGTTTCCAATAGAAGCGTTTATCATCTGGTCTCCAAATGAGTGTCCACCCTCTTGCACTCTTGCAAAAGCACTACCAGATGCTGAAACATAACTAATAGTATTTAAAGTGTATTTCCCCCAAGTTGGTATAGACATATCTTCTACATTTTTTCTTGTAAGTGCTGAGTTTGCAAATGTATCTGTTGCATGGTGAGAACCTATGGCATTTTCATGTTTTTTATCTGGTGTTTCTTTTGTTACAAAATATTCAACTTCACCTGTAACTATTTTTGCAACATTACTTCCTATGGCATCAACTGCAAATCTTTTTGCTGTTTGTTTTGTTGTTTCATTGTGTTCAAATATAGCAGTTGCATACATAAGTGTTCCATTTATTTGTCTTAAATCTTCATCTATCTCTTCATCTATAATATGGTGGTCCATATAGTATTGAGTTATATCATCATCGTATGTGGCATACAAGATACCACCACCAACAGCTGGTACCCAAGTAACTGGGTCTGTTGCAGCCTTGTATGATGCCTCTTTTGTTTTTTCCCAAGATATATTTGTAGAAGAACACCCTAAAAATAGAGAAGCGATAAGTGCAGAACTAAGATATTTTTTCAAATTAAATCCTTTGTGTAAATTAGATTATTTTATATTTTTATTTATGTGGAATAATAGTTGTTTTTTACTTATAACTATTTAAAGTTTTAGTTACTCATATAATTCTTATGAGATATTTGATATAATCTATAAAAAATAACGGATAAAATATGAACAGAGTAGATTTTAAAACAGCCATGGAGCTTTATGACTCAGATTTTTTTGAGTTGGGGAAGATGGCAGATAAGATACGAAAAGATTTACACGGTAAAAAGAGTTACTTTAACATCAACAGACATATAAACCCAACAAATATATGTGCAGATGTTTGTAAGTTTTGCGCATACAGTGCAAACAGAAAAAATCCCAACCCATATACGATGACACATGAAGAGATACTAAAAATAGTAGATGATGTTTACAGTCGTGGAGTAAAAGAGGTTCACATAGTTTCAGCTCACAATCCAGATACAGGTTTGCAGTGGTATTTGGAGATTTTTAAGAAGATAAAAGAGGCTTACCCATCTCTACATGTAAAGGCTTTGACAGCCGCTGAGGTGGACTTTTTGGCAAGGCACTATGGTAAGAGTTATGATGAGATTTTAGACCTTATGGTGGAAAATGGTGTGGACTCTATGCCAGGTGGTGGTGCGGAGATATTTGACGAGGGGGTTCGTGAGTATATTTGTAAAGGTAAAGTAACATCGTCTCAGTGGCTTGAAATCCACAAAAAATGGCACGAGAGGGGTAAAAAGAGCAATGTAACTATGCTCTTTGGACATATTGAAGACAGAGAACACCGCATAGACCATATGATGAGGATAAGAGAGCTTCAAGACCAAACAGGTGGGTTTAATGCTTTCATACCTTTGGTTTACCAAACTGAAAACAATTACCTAAAAGTAAAAGAGGCTATAACAGCAGATGAGATACTTCGCACAATGGCCATTAGCCGTATAGTGCTTGATAATGTTCCAAACATAAAAGCATACTGGGTTACTTCAACTGTAAATTTGGCACTTTTGGCACAAGAGTTTGGAGCAAATGACTTAGACGGGACGATAGAAAAAGAGTCCATAAACTCCGCAGCTGGTGCAAAAAGTGCAAATGGGGTGGAGCTTGATGAATTTGTGGGGCTCATAAAAGACAGTGGTTTCATACCAGTTGAGAGAGACAGTGTTTATAACGAACTAAAAGTTTGGTAGATGTGTGTATCTGTTGTTGTTCCAACATATAACAGGTTCGAGTTTTTAAAAAGAGCATTGAGAAGTGTTTATGCTCAGAGTTTTAGGGATTTTGAGGTTATAGTTGTTGATGATGGCTCAACAGATGACACAAAAAATATAGTAAAAATTTTTCCACATGTAAGATACTTTTACAAACCAAACGGTGGGGTAAGCAGTGCTAGAAACTTTGGCATAAAGAACTCTACATGTAGGTTTGTTGCATTTTTAGACAGCGATGATGAGTGGCTTGAAGATAAACTACAAAAACAGATAAAACTCCACAAAGATGTAAAGATAAGCTACACAGATGAGATTTGGATACGAGATAACAAACAGATAAACATACCTAAAAAGTTTAAAAAGATAGGTGGAGATATATTTAACGAGAGTTTGCACTACTGTAACATAGCTCCATCGAGTGTGATGATAGATAGGGAAGTTTTTGAAGATGTTGGTATGTTTGATGAGAGTTTGGAGGTGTGTGAGGATTATGACCTGTGGCTTAGGATACTTTTGAGATATAACATAGGTTTGGTTGATGAACCTCTCATAAAAAAGTATGCAGGGCATGGCGACCAGCTGAGTTTTAAACACTGGGGGATGGATAGGTTTCGTGTGAAGTCTTTGGAAAAGTTTTTAGATACACATAAAAAAGATGTTGTAAAACCTGTTTTAAAGCAAAAGTATGAATTGTTGTTAAAGGGTGCTTTGAAATATGGTAAAATAGCAGATACTAAAATATATACCAAAAAATTAGAGAGTTTTAGATGAGATATGAAGACAACTTTAACCCAACAGTCTCCGATGAGGTTGTGTTTAGTGAGATACTAAAAGAAAAAGAGAGTATAGGCTACTATGAGCTTGTAAATCAAGACAGCTCACACTTTAAAGAGTATGCAAAAAGTGTAGATAAAAAAAACATAGTTGTAGTTGGCATAGGTGGAAGCACACTTGGAACTTATGCTATATATAAATTTTTAAAACACTCCAAACAACTTAGTAAAAAACTTTTTTTCCTTGAAACAACAGACCCCATAGAGCTACAATCCAAACTTGAAGCGATAGAGCTTGAAGACTCTTTGTTTGTCATCATAAGCAAATCTGGAACTACGATAGAGACTATGGCTATATTTAAGTATATACACTCACTTGTTAAGATAGACAAAACAAACACAGTTGTTGTAACGGAGAGTGATTCTAAACTAAATATGTATGCACAGGCAAATGGTATGAAAAGTTTTGAGATACCAAAAAATGTGGGTGGCAGGTTCTCTGTTTTGAGTGCTGTTGGACTTTTGCCACTTGCTTTGGTGGGCATAGATATAGACAAACTTTTAAATGGAGCAAAAGAGGTTTATGAGTCGTTTTTTACAAGGGGTTTACACTACAAAAAAATCTTGAAAAAAGCGAGATTTTTTGTTGAGTATAAAAACAAGTTTAACATAAATGTTGTGTTTTCATACTCATCAAGACTTGAAGGTTTTAACAAATGGTATATACAACTTTGGGGTGAGAGTTTGGGTAAGATAGACATAAACAAAACCTCTCAGGGACTAACACCGGTTGGGATTATTGGTCCCATAGACCAACACTCATTTTTACAACTCATAGTTGAAGGAAAAAGAGATAAAACTGTAACAGTTATAAAGATAGACGACTTTGATAACAACTTAAAAATCCCAGATGTAAAACTGCAACATTTAGAGAGTGTGGACTACATAAACAGTTTGGAGTTTTCCAAGCTTATAAATATGCAAGCAGACGCAACCATAGAGGCGATAAATGAGCTAAAAGATATACCGTGTGATGTCATAACCATAAACAAAGTAGATGAGCAAAGTATAGCAAGTCTGATGTATGAGTATGAACTGCTAACATCTGTTTGTGGAAGACTTATGTATATAAACACATACGACCAACCTGGGGTTGAGAGTGGGAAGATTATACTTAAAAAGAGGTTGAGTAGTTTAGAGTGAAAGTAGAGTTTTTTAATGAGACTGACAGATTATGAGATAGAAGCTATAAAAAAAGTTTTTGTAGAAATTTTTAAAAATGGTAAAGTATATCTTTTTGGAAGTAGAGTTGATGATACAAAAAGGGGTGGAGATATAGATTTGTATTTTGACTTGCCATATAAAATAGACACAAAAAAAGAGCTCGATAAAAAAAGTCAGTTTAGATTAAAACTGTATGACTTGATAGAGGAACAAAAGGTAGATATAGTAATATCAAAAGATAAAAATAGGTCTATCGAGAAAGAGATTATGAAAACTGGGATAATGTTATGAGTGATGATATAATCGTAGAAAAGTTACATAAGATATTTTATGAGTGTGATAAACATATACAAAGATTAAACAGTGCATCAACAAAGATGAAAAAGATTATGCCACTAAATAGTAAAAAGTATGTAAATTTAACTGATGATGAAGTTGGTTATATAGACCAGTTTTTATTTCGTTTTGCAAAACTTCAAGATACAGTTGGACAAAAACTTTTTAAAACTATTTTGTTGTATTTGAGTGAAGATATTGATGGTAAACCATTTGTAGATATACTTAATTTAATGGAAAAACTATATTTGTTAGAGAGTGCAAATGTTTGGAAACAGTTAAGAGATGATAGAAATGAGTTGGCTCACAACTACGAAGATGAACCAGAACAGATGAGTGAAACTATAAATAAACTTTATGAGAAAAAAGATGTTCTGATAAAAATTTATAGTCGTATATTTGATTATTATGAAAAGATAAAGGATAGCTATGAGGCTGTTGAAAAAAGAGATTGAACTTATAAAAAAAATATTTATAGTGTATTTGGTGAGTCTGTTATATATCTTTTTGGGAGTCGTGTAGATGATACTAAAAAAGATGGTTTGCTTCAAAAAAAAATCAAGATAAAATCTATGTTAGAAGATACTCTTTACAAGCCAGTTGATATAATAGTAGCAAAAGATAAAAACAAAGAGATAGAAAAAGAGGCTTTAAAGGGTATAGTTTTATGATGAGGTTTTTTAGAGAATGAATATAAAGATTATAAATAAACTAAAAGAGTTGAAACCAATTTTAAAAGAGAAATATGGTATAGAAGAGTTTGGTGTTTTTGGAAGTGTAGCAAGAGGTGAAGATAGAGAAGATAGTGATGTAGATATAGCAGTTACTAAATTTGTTTTAAAAGATGGTTTTGCTTTTATTAAAGCTGGTTATTTTTTAGAAAAAGAGTTAGATAAAAAGATAGATATAGGTTCTTTTAACTCTATGAAGACATTTGTTAAAAATAGGATACAAAGGGAAATGGTTTATGTTTGAAATTGAAAATACAGATAGAAGAGTTGAAATGTTTATTTTTGATATTTTTATAGCTATCTGTAAAATAAAGTTTATAGTAAAAGAGTTTGATACTGGGGAAGAGTTACTTCACTCTTGGAAAGATTGGGATACAGTTGTTAGAGAGTTTGAAATTATAGGAGAAGCAAGTAGATATTTACTAAAAGATGAATTATTGGAAAAAGATTATAGAAAAGTTGTCGATTTTAGAAATAAAATAACTCATAATTATTTTGGAATTGATAGCGATATAGTTTTATTTATTGGTAAAAATGATATTAACGATTTCTTAAATGTTATTGAAAGTTTAATTTGTTCTATAAATGAGCCATTAAAAACAGAGCTTATTGATGCTTTTGTTGAAGACAACAAGTATTTAGATTTTATAGTTAAAGAATTGGAAAGTTTAAGAGATAGGTTCTGATGAAAATTTATAGTCGTATATTTGATTATTATGAAAAGAGTCAAAAATGAGTAAAATATGTATAATAGGGTTAGGTTATGTAGGGTTACCACTTGCACATGCATTTAGCAGCAAATATAAAGTAGTTGGATATGATATAGCAAAGTGGAGGGTAGATGAGCTAAAAAATGGTTATGACAGAACATTGGAGTTGGAAAAAAAACAGTTAAAAGAGGCTTTTGATAATGGCATAGAGTTTACAAATGTTTTAGAAGATATAAAAGATTGTAATATCTACATAGTAACCGTTCCAACACCCATAGATGAAGCAAACCAACCAGATTTGACACCACTTATAAAATCATCTCAAAGTATAGGAAAAGTTTTGAGTAAAGGGGATATTGTTATATATGAATCTACCGTTTACCCAGGAGTTACAGAGGATATATGTGTTCCTGAACTTGAAGCTGTGAGTGGTTTGAAATTTAACCAAGATTTTTACTGTGGATACTCCCCTGAGAGGATAAATCCAGGGGACAAAGAACATACTGTAACAAAGATACTAAAAGTAACAAGTGGTAGTACACCTGAGATAGCAACAAAAGTTGATGAATTGTATAAATCAATCATAACAGCTGGAACACACAAAGCAAGTAGTATAAAAGTTGCAGAAGCGAGTAAAGTTATAGAAAATACTCAAAGAGATGTAAATATAGCACTCATTAATGAACTTGCACTTATATTTGACACTATGGGTATAAGCACAAAAGATGTTATAGAAGCTGCATCTACAAAATGGAACTTTATAAAACTAACACCGGGACTTGTGGGTGGGCATTGTATAGGTGTTGACCCATATTACCTTGTTCATAAAGCAAAGGAACTCGGATACACACCAAACCTTATACTTGGTGCAAGACATATAAACAATGGTATGGGTAAATACATAGCAGAAAAAACCATAAAACTGATGATAAAAAAAGATAAAAAGATAAAAGACTCAAACATCTTGATAATGGGGCTTACTTTTAAAGAGAACTGTCCAGATATAAGAAACACAAAGGTAGTAGATATCATCTCAGAACTTCAAGACTATGGTGCAAATATAGATATATATGAACCTTGGATAGAGCAAAAAGATAAGAAGATTTATGATTATAATTTTATAGATAATCCTTTTGAAAAGACTAAAAAGTATGAAGCTGTTATAGTAGCAGTGGGTCATGATAAGTTTAAAAATATAACAAAAGATGAGTTTAGCAGTATAATGAATGGTGAATACTTAGTCATAGATGTTAAAGGTGTGTTAAAAGATGCTACTTGGAGGTTTTAGGTGAAGATATATAATACTATTTTTAAAAGGTTTAAAAAGTGAAAATTTTAGTTGTTTTTGGAACAAGACCAGAGGCTATAAAAATGGTTTCAGTGGTAAAAGAGTTGCAAAAATGTAGTTTGTTTGATGTTAAGGTATGTATTACAGCTCAACATAGAGAGATGCTTGATAGTGTTATGAGTATTTTTGATATAAAAGCAGATTATGACTTAGATATAATGAAACAAAATCAGGATTTGTATGATGTAACAGCTAAAATTTTAGTAAAGATGAGAGATGTTTTGGATGATTTTGAGCCAAATTTAGTTTTGGTTCATGGTGATACAACAACAACTTTTAGTGCAACACTTGCTTCATTTTATAAAAAAATAGATGTAGGTCATATAGAAGCTGGTTTGAGAACTGGTGATTTATATGCACCATATCCAGAAGAGGCAAATAGAAAACTTACTTCTGTTTTGGCAAAATATCATTTTGCACCAACTTTATCTGCCAAAAACAATCTTTTAAAAGATGGGATTTGTAAAAATATTGTCATAACAGGTAATACTGTCATAGACACCCTTTTTTTAATGTTAGAAACAATAGAAAAAGATAAACTTTTAAATGAAAAGATTTTGCATAACTTAGATAGCAAAGGTTTAAAAAAAGATATATACAAGAAAAAATTTGTTTTAGTTACAGGGCATAGAAGAGAAAATTTTGGAGATGGATTTTTAAATATATGTAATGCTTTAAAACATATAGCTTTAAACAATACAGATATAAATATAATATACCCAGTTCATTTAAACCCAAATGTGCAAAAACCAGTTAATGATATTTTAAACGGTATAAAAAACATCTATCTTGTATCTCCATTAGATTATCCAGAATTTGTATATCTTATGGATAAAAGTTGTATTATTTTAACAGATAGTGGAGGGATACAAGAGGAAGCTCCATCTCTTGGTAAACCTGTATTAGTTATGAGAGATACAACGGAAAGACCAGAAGCAAAAGAGTCTGGAACTGTAAAACTTGTAGGAACAAATAAAGAAAAAATCATAAAAGAGGTAGAAATTTTGTTAAAAGATGAAAAAGAGTATAACAAAATGTCAAAGGCAAATAACCCTTATGGTGATGGAAGAGCCAGTATGAAAATTGTGGAGTTTTTAAAAAATATATGAAAAATTTTATATATAAAATTTATGGTTTAGTACATAGTTTAAAATATCCAAAAGAGTTATATGTTGCTTTTAAATCTATTTTTGATGAAACAATATATGATAACAAAAGTCATATAAAATTATCTGCTGAGTGGCTTTTGTATATGCAAAATAGTGATGGTGGATATAGTCGAA
>CAYNVR010000046.1:0-9621 GCA_964400715.1 uncultured Sulfurimonas sp. | reverse complement strand
AGAAGATTTGTGGGCATTTAATGAAGAGATAGTCGCAGATGCTATTTTTGAAGCAACAACTCCCATAGTCTCAGCAGTTGGACATGAGATAGACTATGTCATAAGCGATTTTGTAGCAGATGTAAGAGGTGCTACACCAAGTAATGCTATGCAAATCTGTTTACCAGATACAAATGAGTTGTACCAGTATATAGATAATCTATCTTCAAATATCACACAAACATTTTTACAAAAAATAGTAGTTCAAGAACAAGAGTTAAAACATATACAAAATTCATTTATGCAACACTCTGTTGAGAGAAAACTCATCCATAAACAAGATGAAATAGAGCAATTAAAACAAGTTTTTACACAAACAGTGGAGTCTAAACTACTTTTTGCACAAAACCAGCTTACAAATATGAAAAAAATGTTTGAGTCAAACAATCCAAAACTAAAAGATAAAAAAGGTTATGTACAGCTTTTAAGAGATACTCAGTTAGCAGATATAAAATCACTACAACCAGATGATGAGTTTGAGATAATGGATAGTGAAGTAAAGGTAAAAGCAAAAGTTTTAAGCAGGGAAAAACTATGTTAAAAACACCGTGTTATGTTTGTGAAGAGGAACTTTTAGAAAAAAATCTAAAACTTCTTGACTATGTTCAAAAGCAAAGTGGTGCTAAGATAATCTTGGCACTTAAAGGTTTTGCTATGTTTAGCACATTTGAACTTGTGGCAAAATACTTAAAAGGTTGCACAGCAAGTGGGCTTTTTGAAGCAAAACTTGCTCGTGAAGAGTTTTGTAAGTTTAACAAAAAAGCAGAGGTTCATACATACTCACCAGCTTTTAAACTTGAAGATATAAAAGCCATAGCAAAAATCTCTGACGATATAGTTTTTAACTCCCCATCTCAGTATAGAAAGTTTGCACATGTAGCAAAGCAGATAAACCCAAACATAAAATTTTCACTTAGGATAAATCCAGAAGTTTCATCTTCACCAGTAGATATATATAACCCTTGTGGGCTTTATTCGAGGCTTGGGACAACTTTGGAAAATATAGATGAAAGTGTTATGTCTGAGCTTGATGGACTTAACTTTCATGCTTTGTGTGAACAAGATGTAGATGCTCTTGAAGAGGTTTTAGAAGTCTTTGAGAAAAATTTTTCAAAATACTTTAAAAATCTAAAATATATAAATTTTGGTGGTGGACATCACATAACAAAAAAAGGTTATGATGTTCAAAAGCTTATAAAAATCATCAAAAATTTTAGACAAAAGTATGGTGTTGAAGTTTATCTTGAACCTGGTGAAGCTGTGGGGTGGGAGTGTGGTTACTTGGTAAGCACTGTTTTAGATGTTTTTGAAAATGGTATGAGAGTTGCCATTTTAGACACATCGGCGGAGGCTCATATGCCAGATACTTTGAGTATGCCATACCGTGCTATGGTTAGAGGTAGTGGTGAAGCTGGTGAGAAAAAATACACTTATAGACTTGGTGGAAACACTTGTCTTGCTGGGGATATTATGGGGGATTATAGTTTTGATGAACCTCTACATGTAGGAGATGAAATCATATTTGAAGACCAAATTCACTACACTTTTGTAAAAAATACAACATTTAATGGTATAAAACTACCATCACTTGCCATAAAGAAAAAAGATGGAACTCTACATGTAGTAAAAGATTTTGGGTATGAATACTATAAAGAAAGGTTGTCATGATAGAAGATAAACAAAGATGGAACAAACGACATGTGGAAAAACCAACAAGAAAATATGTTGAGCCTATTTTGGAAAAATATATCTCAAATGCAGATGTTGGATATGCTCTTGATATAGCTTGTGGAATGGGGCGAAACACAACATTTTTGGCAGATAAAGGGTTTGTGGTAGATGCCGTAGATATAAGTGACTATGCCCTAAGTCAGATAGCAGATACTAAAAACATAAACAAGATAGAAGCAGACTTAGACAACTACACACTTGAAAAAAACAAATACAATTTGGTTGTAAACATAAACTATCTAAATAGAAACTTTTTTCCACAGATAAAAGAGGCTTTAAAAGATGGCGGAGTTGTGATTTTTGAAACATTTATAATTGCTCATGGAGATTTTGATAACCCATCAAATCCAGAGTATCTTTTGAGAAAAAATGAACTTTTACATGCATTTATATCTTTTGAAGTTATCTACTATGAAGAGAAAATAGATACAAACCTAAGGGGTGAAAAAACTTATGTAGCCTCTTTGGTAGCAAGAAAATTATCTTGCTAAAATACCATTTATATATATTTGTGAGATGTTGTATCTTTGAAGTATGAGGTGTATCCAAATCTCTTGTGTTGGTTTTGAGTCCAAATCAAGCACCAACATATCGGCATTTTTTCCCTCTTTTATCTCACCCGTGTTTAGTTCAAGAGCTTTTCCCGCTTCAACTGTTACAGAGTTTATGAGTTTTTTTGCAAACTCTAAAAGTGGCATATCTGAGTGCATAAAAAGTGCTATTTTTAACTCTTCAAAGAGGTCAAGTGTGTAGTTTGAGCTAAGCCCATCTGTTGCAACTATCCATTTTATATTGTGCTTTTCAAGTTGTTTTATGTCCAATGCTCCATTTCCAAGTAGTCTGTTTGAGATTGGGCAGTGTATAACTGTATGGTTGTTTGCAGATAGTTTTTTAAGCTCATCTTCATTTGCTTTTACTACATGTGTAAGCAGTGCTTTTTTTGTTTCAAAATGTTCTAAAAACTCTTTTGAATCACTTATATTTGAGTTTTGTTTTAGTAAGTTTTGGAAAAAGTCTGCAAAATCACCATCACTTTTGTCTAACCAGTCTCTCTCAGCCTTGCTTTCCATAAAGTGAGCTGTTAGTTTTAAACCCTCATCTTTTACAACTTCAAGAGCTTTTTTTATGAGTATGGGGTGAACAGAGTAGGGGGAGTGTATGGCAACCGCTGGGTAAAAACCATCTCTTTTTACACTTTTAGAGCTATCTAGTCTTGCTAAAAAATCGCCAAACAAAGCATCTGCCATAGAAGCTTGTGAACCTATGAGTTCATTGAAAAATACAACATTTTGTTTTGCATTTGCACAAGCTTCCAAGTCCATTCCGTGTGAACTTATGGCACCAAATGTTGTTATGCCGTTTTTTAACATATGTTCTATGGCTTTTTGCATACATGTAGAATCACAACCGTTGATGAGTTCTTCTCTATTTTCTATCACACTGTAAAGCCAGTTTATAAAATCTCCATAACTCAGTGATGTTTTGTTTTTGCTAAACTCTACATGTACATGTGAGTTTATGAGTCCCGGCATAATGAGTGAGTTTTTTTGTAGTTTTATAACCTCTGCATCTGGAAAAAGTTTTGTCAGTTCATCTAACGGGGCTATTTTTTTTATGGTTTTTTCAAATGCTATGGCTTGATTTTCTACAAGCTCATTTTGTGTAAGTATGTAGTTTGGAGAGATTATTTTCATATCTTTACTCTTTCTTTTTTAAAACATATTATACATTAAGTATCTTTAACCAAAAAAAAGATAAAATATCTAACTTAGAAAAAATAAAAGGTAAAATTTATGAAGATAATGGTTATTCAAGGTCCTAACTTAAATATGCTTGGTGTTCGTGAACAACAGATTTATGGTCCAATGAAATTAGAGCAGATACATAAACAGATGAAAGATGTAGCTGAGCAAAATGGTGTTGATATAGAGTTTTTTCAAAGCAATCTTGAAGGTGAGATTGTAGATAAAATCCAAGAGTGCTATGGAGAGGTTCAAGGTATCATCATAAACCCAGCGGCATATACTCACACATCTATCGCTATTCGTGATGCTATCTCTGCTGTTTCTATCCCAACTATTGAGGTTCACATAAGTAACATTCACCGTCGTGAAGAGTTTAGAAAACAAAATATGATAGCACCTGTTTGTGCTTCATCTATTGTTGGTTTTGGGCCATTTGGTTACCACCTTGCTATGGTTGGTATGTTACAGATTATGAGTGAGATACAAGCTGCTCAACAAGCTTCTCAACAGGCTTAAAAATGTATGTAAAATGTAGGCTAAACAGTAGTTTAACAACTTTTTATGGTCTGCATTTTCCATACAAAACAAAACAAAAAAGTTCTCATCGCTATGAAGTTACTGTTGGGTTAGGTGGTAATGTTGGTGATGTAAAAAGAAGGTTTGAGAGAGTTTTTCACTTTTTTAAAAAAGATAGAAGAGTTGAGGTTTTAAAAACTTCATTGATTTTAAAAAATCCACCTTTTGGGTATCTTGAACAAGATGATTTTTTAAATTCAATCATTGTTTTAAAAACATCTATGACACCTTTTGTGTTTTTAGACTATCTTATGAGAGTTGAGAAAAAGTTTCAAAGAAAAAGAAGTTTTGCAAATGCACCAAGGACACTTGATTTGGATATTATATTTTTTGACAACAAAAAAATTGACACAAAAAAATTAACAGTTCCACATAGGGAATGGTTCAAAAGAGAGAGTGTTGTTATACCATTGGCGGGGGTAAGATGAAAATATTTACTTTTACAGGAACAACACCAGCAGAAGCTTTAAAAAAAGCAAAAATGGAAGTTGGTGATGATGGTATGCTCATAGAAACTCGTGAGCTCAAAAAAAAGGGTTTGGGTCAAGATGGACTTTATGAGATAGTTATTGGGATTGAGGAAAAAAATATAAAAAAGAGTGCAACTCAAACTCCTACTATGACACAGAGAAAACAAAAACCTATTGTTAAAGAGAGTAAAGAAGTTTTGTTTGATATCTCAAAAGAAGCTGAACAAATTTCAAGAGTTTCAAATGTGACAGACCCTATTTTAGATGAATTTAACATACCAGATAGTGTAGCCTTGGGAAAAACATACGAACCAAGAGAGCTAAAAGAGATAAAAACAGAGATAAACAAACTCGATGATAAAGTAAAACTTATTCAAAATATGTTTTGGAATGAGAAATCACCAGATTTAGAACAAACTATACCACCAGAATTTGCAGAGATTTACCGCTTGGCTGCCCAAAGTGGTATGAATAAAGACCATCTAAATGATATTATGCAAATAACATTGCAACATATGCCAAACAGAATGAAAGAAAATTCAACAACTGTTAAGAGATATTTTCAAACATTGCTTCGAAAAATGATACCTATTCGTATGGAAACAAAACCGGGCATTGGCGATAAAAAAGTTATGATGTTAGTTGGTCCAACAGGTGTTGGAAAAACTACATCCATAGCAAAACTTGCTGCTAGATACTCATTTTTGATGGATAAAAAATACAAAGTTGGGCTTATAGTTTTAGATACATACCGTATAGGTGCAGTTGAACAACTTATGCAGTATGCAAGAATGATGAAACTTGGTATAGAAACTGTTGTTGATCCACCAGAGTTTACAAGTGCTTTGGAGTCTTTGAAATATTGTGATTATATACTCATAGACACTATGGGTTCAAGCCCTTACGATAAAACAAAAATAGAAAAAATATATGAGTGTTTAAATGAAAATGAAACAAGGTACAACATAGATGTTGTTTTGGTTATGCCAAGTTCTATAAAATATGAAGATTTAGAAGCAACTTACGAGAACTTCTCTTCATTAAATATAGATACATTAATGTTTACAAAGTTAGATGAAACAATAGGTTTTGGAAATATATTTTCACTTGCTTATGAAACAAGAAAACCAATAAGTTATCTCTCAGTTGGACAGGAAGTTCCAGAGGACTTAGTATGTGCAAGTAGTGATTTTTTGGTTGAGTGTTTATTGCACGGATTTAATAGGAGTAAAGTATGATGGGTCATCAAGCTGAAAAACTTGAAGAATTAGTAGCGTCAAATTCTGCGAAGAAGTCTAAAAAAACTCGTTTTATTGCTATTACTAGTGGTAAGGGTGGTGTTGGAAAAAGTACAATCAGTTCAAACCTGGCTTACTCTTTGGCACAAAATGGGCTAAATGTAGGGATATTTGATGCAGATATTGGACTTGCAAATTTAGATATAATGTTCAATGTTAAAATCAAGAAAAATATTTTACATGTACTAAAAGGTGAAGCAACAGTTTCTGAGATTTTGATACCAATTACAAGAAACCTTATACTTATACCTGGTGAGAGTGGAGATGAAATACTAAAATATGCAGATATGGCACTTTTCAAAAGGTTTATGGAAGAAGCAAAGGTTTTGGACAAACTTGATGTTATGATTATAGACACAGGTGCAGGGATAGGTGAACATATTCAGATGTTTTTAAAAGCAGCTGATGATGTTGTAGTTGTTACGGTTCCAGACCCAGCTGCAATTACTGATGCTTATGCAACTATTAAAACAATATCAACTCTAAGAGATGATGTTGGTATGATTATGAACCAAGTTAAAAGTGAAAAAGAAGCAAATAGTGTTTTTGAAAAGATACAAAAAGTAGCAAAAGCAAATATAGGTGGAAATTTAAAACTAGAACTTCTTGGAAAACTAGATAGTGATACGAAGGTTTCATCTTCTATAAAACAACGGGCATTGTTTAGTGTTGTTTATCCATCTTCACAAGCTGCAAAAGATATTTTAAAAATAACTTCAAAAGTAGCTAAGAAACTGGAACGAAATGTGCTAGTTTCTTCAAATGAAAGTGGTTTAAGTGGTCTATTTAAGCGACTTATGGAACATTTTTAGTTTTATTTGGAGTAGTTAAATGTTGGGTGAAAATTTTGTTTACTTCTTTACTGTTCAGGGCTTTTTTGTAGGTATCATTTTTGGTATTTTGAAATCTTTTGATGCAGAAGGATTGTTGGTATATACTTTTTTCATTACGACATTCTTTTATCTTTTTTCACATATCATTATCGCATTTTATTTTAGAACATTAAACGCAAAACCATATTATTTTCCAAAAGATTTACATGAAAAAGAGTTAGACCTTTTTGTAAGAGAGATAAACAAAAGAGAAAAAATAATAGATTCAGCATGTAAAATTACAGATGCTGCTATAAAAATGAATTCGCAGGATACAAGTAAGGACAAAACATAATGTTAAATGCTTATTTGGATGATATTAAGCATAAAGAAGATGAACTTGCTATCGCTTATCTTCCTGCTGTTCGTGCCATGGCATTTAAACTAAAAGAAAGATTACCTAGTTCTGTGGATTTTATGGATTTGTCTGCAATAGGTACAGAAGAACTTATAAAATTGGCACGAAGATATGACAAAACTTTAAATGATTCTTTTTGGGGATATGCCAAAAAAAGAGTTTATGGTTCTATGTTGGATTATTTACGAAGTTTAGATGTGTTAAGTAGGGCAAATAGAAAACTTGTAAAAGCAATAGATTATGCTATTGAAGAGTATCTCTTGACAAATGATAATGAACCAACAGATGAAGAGTTAGCAAAAATTTTGGATGAAAGTATTGAAAAGATACATGAAGCTAGGATAGCATCTTCCATATATACTGTTATGCCATTAGAAGACCAACTTCAAGTTGGGGATGAGGGTGCGACTCTTGTCAAAATAGAAAAAGAGGAACTTGTTGAGGTTATTAAAAAAGTGTTGTCTTCATTTTCTAAAAGAGAACAGATGATAATGCAACTTTACTATTTTGAAGAGCTTACTTTAAAAGAGATAAGTGAAGTTTTAAATATAACTGAGTCGAGAATATCACAAATACATAAATCTATAATTAAAAAAATAAAAGAGAGTATAGGAGCATAAAAGTATGGCAGATATACTTTCCCAAGAAGAGATTGATGCACTCTTAGATGTTGTTGAAGATGAAGGTGATGATGTCTTAGAGAGTGCAGAAGACAATCTTCTCCCACAAAGACAAGTTACACTTTATGATTTTAAAAGACCAAACCGTGTTTCAAAAGAACAGCTTCGTGCATTTCGTGGAGTTCACGATAAAATGGCAAGAAGTTTGGCAAGTCAAATTTCGTCTATCATGAGAAGTATAGTTGAGATACAACTACATTCAGTGGACCAGATGACTTATGGTGAGTTTCTTATGAGTTTGCCAAACCCTACAAGCTTTAATGTTTTTTCTATGAAGCCATTAGAGGGTAGTGGAGTTATAGAGATAAACCCTTCCATAGCTTTTCCAATGTTAGATAGACTTTTAGGTGGAAAAGGTGAGCCTTTTGATGCGAGTAGAGAGTTTTCAGATATAGAGTTAAGTCTTTTTGAAACCATTTTAAGAGTTATGATGAGTACTCTAAAAGAGGCTTGGGGACCTGTTATGGATGTATATCCAACTATTGAGTCAAAAGAGTCAAGTCCAAATGTTGTGCAGATTGTTGCTCAAAATGAGATAGTTGTTATGGTTGTTATGGAGATAATCATAGGTCACAGTTCTGGTATGATGAATATATGCTACCCTGTTATATCTCTTGAACCAGTTTTACCTAAACTTGCTAGTAGAGATTTAATGTTAAATGAAACAAGTTCAAAAAAGAGTAGAAATACTGAACTTCAAGTACTTTTAGGTGGAGCAAAAGTTGATGTTGAAGCAAACTTGGGTGATGCAGAGCTTACAATGGGTGATATTTTAGACCTTAAAGTTGGAGATATTATAAGACTTTCAACAGCCGCAGATGACATAGTTACAGTTTCAGTTGATTCAAAAGAGAGATTTAGGGGTGAGATAGGGCTTAGAAGGTTTAGAAAATCTATACAAATTACAGAGATTATAGATACAGAAAAAGATGCGGTTAAGAGAGCTCTTGAAAAATTTGAAAAACAAAGACACGAAAAAATTTCAGGTGTAAAAGATATAATTCATCAAGATGAAGAAGATATAATAGAGGAGTAGTATAGATGTCAGATTTTATGAAGTTATTTGAGAGTGAAACAGTAGGTACTATTGAAGCTCTTATAGGTCAAGCACCATCTCTTGAATTAAGTGAAGAACAAGATTTGACAATTATCTCAAATATAATTCCTCCTATGGTTCTTGTAAAACTTAAAGTTAGTGGAGATGCAGATGCAACAGCTATGGTTGCACTACCACCAAATTTATCTGCTTCTTTATCCGATATGATGATGGGTGAAGAAGCTAGCGATAGAGAAGATGTTAGTGATGATGATTTAGATGCGACAAAGGAGATAATATCAAATATATTTGGAGCAATAGCAAATACTTTGTCTGCTCAAAAAGAGATGCCTGTTTTATCTTTTAGTGTAGAAGATATAGAATTTATAAATACAGAAGATGAAATCAGTTTAGAAGCATACAGTAAAATGTTTGTGTATAAATTTTCATTAGATAGTTTAAACTCTTTGTTTATGTTTATTATGGATGAAAATTTAAAAAATTCGCTATTTGGTTCAAGTTCATCAGATGAGTTAAATACAACAAGTGAATCAAATGTAGATAAAGATTGTAATGAACAAGATGAAATAAATTTAAGTAGTGAAGAGATGAAAAACATCTCTTTGATAATGGATGTAAAATTACCTGTTAGAGTTCGTATAGGTAAAAAAAGAATGTTACTTAAAGATGTTTTAAATATGGATATAGGTTCTGTTATAGAATTAAATCAACTTGCAAATGACCCTCTCGAAATTTTAGTAGATAATCATGTTATAGCACAAGGTGAAGTTGTAATTGTAGATGGAAATTTTGGTG
>CAYNVR010000045.1:2914-9822 GCA_964400715.1 uncultured Sulfurimonas sp. | reverse complement strand
TGCTGATTACAAATCAGCTGCTCTAGCCAACTGAGCTATGTCGGCATCGAATTTATGGCGGAATTATAGTCTAAAATAAATTATATGTCAAGCTTTTTTGTAAAAAATATGAAATTTTTAATTTTTAGAGTATAATTCCCTAAAAACAGCAGGGTTTTATGATGCTAAAAATACTATTCTCCCCATCAGAAGCAAAAAATTTTGGTGGAAATGAAACAAAAAAAGAGCTTTTAGGCTCCAACGAAGCAAGAGAAGATATACTAAAAAAATATAACGACATAGTAAATTCACAAAATGAAGAGGCTATAAAAAAACTTTTTGGATTTAAAAAGTTTGAAGAGTGTGAACCTTATATCTGCGATATTTTTAACTCACCACTAATGTGTGCTTTACAAAGATACAAAGGTGTTGCTTATGATTATCTTGATTTTAATTCGTTAGATAACAAACAACAAAACCATTTAAAAGAAAACACAATCATATTTTCAAACCTTTTTGGAGCTGTTCGTGGTGGAGATGTTTTACCTGTTTACAAAGTAAAACAAGGAAACAGTATAGCAGATATAGAACCAGATAAGTTTTACAAAAAAAGGTTTAGTTACCAACTTGATTTATATTTAGGTGATAGTGAGATACTCGATTTAAGAGCTGGATACTATGACAAGTTTTACAAAATATCTAAACCATATACAACTTTGAAATTTTTAAAAAATGGCAAAGTGGTGAGCCACTGGGCAAAAGCTTACAGAGGTATGGTTTTAAGAGAGATAGCAAAACATCAAGTATCTTCACTCAAAGAGTTAAACAAACTAAACATAGATGGACTACATGTAGAAGATATACAGATTATAAAAAACAAAACTCAAATTACATACAATATAGAAGGATAACAATTGGAAGACTCAAAACAATACAAAGAGAAAAAAGCATTTTTTGAAAAGATAATCACACTTTATGGCAGAAATGTTGTGGTGGAGATACTTCAAGACAAAACTATTGAGATACACAAACTCCATATGTCAAACTCAAATAAACTTGATAAAAATATAAAAACCATACTCATACTCGCAAAACAAAGGGGTATAGAGGTAACTTACCACGACAAAAACAACCTCTCTCGCATAAGTAAAAATGCAAAACAAGACCAGGGTGTAGCAGTAGATATCATCTCTAAAACATATCTACATGTAGATGAGATAAAACAGCTAAAAAGTTTTAAACTCATAGCACTTGATGGGATACACAACCCTCAAAACCTTGGTATGATTATACGAAGCTGTGCTGGTGGTTATGTTGATGGGATAATCCTGCCAAAGAAAAACTCAGCAAAGATATCACCACTTGTTGTAAAAGCAAGTGCCGGAACTCTTTTTAAACTACCCATCTACTTTTGTAACTCACTTGAAGATATATTACCAAATATAGAAGCAGAGATTTATGCTCTATCTCTCGATGCAAAAGAGAGTTTGTTTGAGCTACAACCAGCTAAAAAGTCTATATTTGTTTTAGGAAATGAGAGTGATGGAGTAAGTAAAGAGGTCTTAAAATACTGTAACAAAAAACTCATAATCCCTATGAACAGAGATGTAGAGTCTTTGAATGTTGCCGTTACAGCTTCGCTTATAGCTTTTAATTTTAAAAACTAAGCCCAAACCCACCAAAGTTAGCAAAATTTGGGTCGGTGTAACCAAACATAGCTGATTTTGAGCGGAGTTTTTCTATGTCTGCTTTGCTTGATATGTTTTGAGGGCAAACAAGTGTGCATTCGTTGCATAGTGTGCAGTCCCAGATGCCAGTTGTTTGTATGGTGTCTATCTTTGTTTTTGGGTTGGCTTCCCTTTTGTCTGCTACATATTTCCACACTCTTGTTAGAGAAAAAGGTCCTTTAAACTCTCCATTTACAGAAAAAACCGGACAAGCACTGTAACACGACCCACACAATATACAATCACTTTGTAAAGAGTTTATAGCCTCATCTTCATCTGTGAGTTTTACATCTTTGTTAAACTCTTCAAGGTATGTTTTTGAGATTTTGTTTTTCTCCAATGCTTTTTGCATATCTACAACCAAATCTCTTATAACTTCCATATTTTTAAGTGGGGCTATCTCATCTTTGTCTTGCACTTTGTAGCTACATGCAAGTTTTTCTTTACCATTTACAACAACAGCACAACTTCCACAAACACTGCTTCTACAACCACTGCTATAAGTTAATGTTTTATCCACATCTTCTTTTATCTTGTCTAAAAGTGCTAAGAGTGTTACATCTGTTTCTTCAACCTCATAAGAAACTATCTCATCTGCTCTTTTTATGCTAATTTTCATCTTCAACCCCCATAAAATGAGCTCCACAACTCTCATCTCTACTCAATGCACCATCAACAACAGCTTTACTAACCTCAACCATATTTACAAACTCTAAAAAATCCATCAAGTTTGTGTTATAAACTTTTGACTTATCTGTAACACCCATTTTTGTTATATCTATGTTTTGAAGATACTCTTTTGCTTTTTGCAAAGATTTTTTTGTTCTTACTATCCCAACATTTTCATAAAGCAATTCACCCAACTCTTTTTTTACTTTGTAAAAATCTACCTCGTTTGAGTAGTTTAAAACACTCTCTACATGTAGAGATGTTTGAACCTCTTTTAGCTCAACATCTTTTGCAAACTCAACCGCACTTTTTCCCGCTATGCGACCAAAAACAACTATTTCAAGTAAAGAGTTTCCACCAAGTCTGTTTGCACCGTGAACTTTTTGGTTGGCACACTCACCAACTGCAAAAAGCCCTTTTAGATTTGTTCTACATGTAGAATCAACATCTACCCCACCCATACTGTAATGAGCCGCTGGTTTTATGGGTATAAGCTCTTTTGTTGGGTCAATCCCTTCGTATAAGATTGAGAGTTTTCTCTCTTGTGGCAACTCTTTGTCTATAAACTCCTCACCAAGATGGCGGATATCTATAAAAACATCTTTACCGTTTTTTAGTTCATTGTCTATCGCTCTGGCTACTACATCTCGTGGGGCTAACTCATCTACAAACCTTTTTCCATCTGAATTTACAAGGTAACCACCCTCACCTCTGGCACTCTCGCCTATGAGTATAGATGAGTTTTTAAGTGCTGTTGGGTGAAACTGCACAAACTCCATACCACTTAGCTTAGCTCCACACCTAAGAGCTGTTGCTACACCATCACCTGTTGCATTTTTTGAGTTTGTTGTATTTGAGGAGTAGATTTTAGAGTAACCACCAGTTGCTAATATAACTGCTTTTGCATAGTAGTTTTGTTCTTGTGAAGTTCTTATGTCTAAAACTTTTGCCCCACAAACTCTACCATCTTTATCTTTTAACAACTCTAACAAAAACTTTTCGTTTTCTACCTCTATATTTGTTTGTAAAACTTTATCATATAGTGTGTGAAGTATCTTCAAACCTGTATAATCTTTTGCATAACAAGCTCTAACTCCACTCGCACCACCAAGTTTTCTTTGAGCTATCTTCCCATCTTTTGTTCTACTAAAAGGAACACCTATGGAGTCTAACCACTCTATACTCTGCTTCGCATTTGAGCAAAGTATCTCTACACTTTTTTTATCTGCTTCATTGTGGGCCGATTTTAGTGTATCTTCTATATGTTTTGAAACTGAGTCATTCTCCTCACTCAAAACACCGTTTATGCCACCTTGTGCCATACAAGTTTGACTTCTTGTTGGATACTCTTTTGTCAAAACCCTTACACTCGCACCACTCTCATAAGCACTCAAAGCACTTACAAGCCCTGCTCCACCTGCACCTATGATTAAAATATCTGATTTCATTAGTATTTAAGTCCAAACTCTTTTAGTTTTTTATTTATGTGTCGTATCTGTGTGTTTTTATCTCTACACCAAGATGGTGCTAAGAGTGAGTTATCGTCTATCCCTGCGGTAACTCGTTGAACACTTACATTTGAAGGTTTTAGTTTTATAGCTTCTACTAAAACATCAAGATACTCATCTTCTGTTATGGGGTTAAATTTGCCACTCATAAACTCATTTGCCAAAGCTGTTCTTTTTACAACATAGAGTGGGTGGTATTTTACAGAGTCTATCCCCCAGCTGTAAGCCTCTTTTGCTGTTTGTAACATCATAGTTTTGTCTTCATCTGGCAAACCAAAGATGAGATGTCCACAAACATTTAGTTCAACTTTTTTAGATTTGAGTATCCATTCTTTTACATTTTTGGCATCGTGTCCACGGTTGATTTTTTCAAGAGTTTCATCATAAACAGATTGTATCCCAAACTCTATCCAAATCTCTTTGTTTTTGTTTAGCTCTGCAAGATAGTTTAGTGTTTCATCTGTTATGCTGTCTGAGCGAGTTCCTATGCTTAGCCCAACAACATTTTCAAAACTAAGAGCTTTGTCATAAAGTGCTTTTAGTGTTTCAAATGGGGCATAGGTATTTGTAAAAGATTGAAAGTAAACTATAAACTTTTTAGCTCCATACTCATCTTTTTGTCTTTTAGAGATTGTTTCAAACTGAGTTTCTAACTGTTGTAGCTGTTTGTCTAAAAATGGATTTTGTTTTGAGTTTAAATTTAGATGAAACCCTTTTAACTCTTTTACCTCATTTGTAGAAGCACTAAAAGAGTCGTTTTCACAAAAGGTACAACCACCCTTTGCCACTGTTCCATCTATGTTTGGGCAGGTAAAACCTGAGATGTTTATCCCAACTTTGTAAACCTTTACCCCAAATTTGTTTCGTAGGTAGTTACCAAAAGTATATATTTGTTCCAAAAATCTACCTAAACTATATATTTGCCTGTAAAACAAGCTGTGCAGTATTTTTCCTCTTCTACATTAGAGTTTACACTTCTTAGTAGAGATTCTTCATCAAGGTAAGCCAAAGAGTCAGCTTCTATGTATTCACAAATCTCATCTATGCTCATATTTGAAGCTATGAGTTTGTCTTTGTCTGGTGTATCTACTCCATAAAAACATGGGTCTGTTGTTGGTGGAGATGAGATTCTCATATGAACTTCACTTGCACCAGCATCTTTTAACATTCTAATAATACGGCGAGAAGTTGTTCCACGAACTATGGAGTCATCTACAACGATGATTTTTTTACCTTTTATGATATCTGTCATAGGTGAGAGTTTCATCTTAACTTTTAAGTCTCTCATCTCTTGTGTAGGTTCTATAAAAGTTCTACCAACATAGTGGTTTCTCATAATCCCCATCTCATAAGCTATGCCACTCTCTTGTGCATAACCTATCGCAGATGGAACACCACCATCTGGAACAGGTATGACCATATCTGCTTCCACAGGTTTTATCTTTGCGAGTTCTCTACCCATAGCTTTTCTTGTTTCATAAACACTTTGACCAAAAACAGATGAATCTGGACGAGCAAAGTAAACATACTCAAATATACAATGTTTAGGAGTGCTCTCAAAAATTTGCATACTTTGTGGAGCTTTACCCTCTTCAAATATCAAAAGTTCACCCGGTTTTACATCTCTTATGTATTCTGCACCTACAAGGTCAAAAGCACAAGTTTCACTTGAAACTATGTAGCCACCATTTGGAAGTCTTCCAAGGCTAAGAGGTCTAAAACCGTGGCGGTCTCTCATGGCAAACATCTTTGTTCTACTTAAAAAAACCAATGAAAATGCACCCTCAATTCTTTGAACAGCATCTATAATCCTATCAAGAAGTTTATCTTTTTGAGATTTTGCTATGAGGTGTATAAGGTTTTCAGTATCCATAAAAGTTTGAAAAATCGCCCCTTTTTCTATGAGAGCATTTCTAACTTCATCTGCATTTGTAAGGTTACCGTTGTGAACGATTGCCATCTCACCTAAATCATATCTAGCAAATACGGGTTGAGCATCTAAGATAGAATCATCACCAGCAGTTGAGTAACGAGTATGCCCAACAGCCGATTTACCACTTAGAGTTGATAGTTTATCTTCATCAAACACTTGTGTTACCAAACCTCTGTCTTTTATAGTATGAAGTTTTTTACCATCTGATGAGCTTATACCAGCTGCCTCTTGACCACGATGTTGTAGTGAATGCAAAGAAAAATAAGCAAGTTTTGAAGCCTCTTCGTGCCCAAAAATACCAACAACAGCACATTTTTCATTTAAGTTTTCGCGCAAAACAAGTTCCTTGTAATTTTATAAATATAATTATACTAAAAAAATCTATTCTTTATCTTTTTTTAGTCACTTTTTCAAGATAAAACCAAACAATAGAACCTAAAACTATCAAGATAACAGGTGCCAACCATTTGTTTTGAGTTATGTAGATAGCCAGATTTTTTAAAACTTCACCAAAATAAAAACTACCAAGACCAAAACTAAGAGCCCAGATAGCTGCGGCAAAAATATTTAAAACAGCAAATTTTTTAAAGTCATATTTTGTTAAAGCTATGGCAATAGGTATCATAGTTTTTAAACCATAAATATATTTTTGTATAAATATAGCCCAGTCACCATACTTTTTCATAATAATATGAGCAAAAGCCAACTTTCTTCTGTGGGTTTTTAAGCCCTCCATCATCATACCTTTTTGGTATCTCGTTATCCAAAAAAGCATAATATCACCCAGTGCATTTGAGACAAAAGCAACAAGTATAGATGTTGTTAAGTCCATTTTTCCCATAAAACTCAAAACACCAGCAGCAACAAGCCCAACAAATCCACCACCAAGTGAGTAGATAAAGAGTCCTATGTAGCCGTATGTTGCGAGGTTTGTGAAAGTGTCTTCCATAATATATTCCTTTTAAAATCTCGTATAATCTTAGCAAAGCCAAGATTATACTCAGTCACTAAAGCTTTGCCTATCGGCAAGAAAATTATTTTAAAATCTCGTATAATCTTAGCAAAGCCAAGATTATACTCAGTCACTAAAGC
>CAYNVR010000045.1:0-2814 GCA_964400715.1 uncultured Sulfurimonas sp. | reverse complement strand
TTTGCCTATCGGCAAGAAAAATTTATAGTTTTTGTATCTTCGCTATCTCATCACGAAGTCGTATAGCTTCTTCAAAGTTTAGTTCACTTGATGCTTTTTTCATCTGTATGCTTAACTCTTTTATGAGTGCTTTTTTTTCAGATGGTGGCATTTTATCTAGTTTTTTATTTTTTTTGTAAATCCCACCGTGTTCTTCAAGTTTTAAGTTTTTGTCTAACTCCCTTTTTGTTGTTTTTGGAATTATGTTATGTTTTTTGTTGTAAGCTTCTTGTAACTCTCTTCTGTATTTTGTTACATCTATCGCTTTTTGCATGGAGTTTGTGATTTTATCAGCATATAAAATTACCCTTCCATTTTCATTTCTTGCGGCTCTACCTATGGTTTGTATGAGTGCTGTTTCACTTCTTAAAAAACCCTCTTTGTCAGCATCAAGTATGGCTACAAGGCTTACTTCTGGTAGGTCAAGCCCCTCCCTTAAAAGGTTTATACCTATGAGAACATCAAACTCCCCAACTCTTAGGGCTCTTATAATCTGGTTTCTCTCAATGGTATCTATGTCTGAGTGCATATACTGCACCTTTATCCCCAAATCAGATAGATATTTTGTAAGTGCCTCTGCCATCTTTTTTGTTAAAACCGTTATGAGAACTCTCTCATCTTTTTTTGTTACTTTTTTTATCTCATCGTGTATATCTTCAACTTGATTTTTGGCACTTTTTATCTCTATGAGAGGGTCTAAAAGCCCTGTTGGTCGTATAATCTGCTCCGCTTTTGTAGCAGATAGTTCAAGCTCATACTCATTTGGTGTGGCAGATACAAAAAGGTAGTGTGGAGCTTTGTTTATGTATTCGTCAAGTTTTAAAGGGCGGTTATCAAGAGCAGATGGGAGTCTAAAACCATACTCTACTAAAACCTCTTTTCTCGCTCTATCTCCTGCATACATTCCACGAAACTGTGGTAAAGAGACATGGCTCTCATCTACTATTACAAGGTAGTCTTTGTGATGTAGTTCAAAATAATCTAAAAGTGTGTAAGGAGCTTCCCCTGGTTTTTTGTTGGTAAGCAGTCTTGAATAGTTCTCAACACCTTTACATGTACCAGTAGTTTCAAGCATCTCCAAATCAAACTCAACCCTTTGTTTTAGTCTTTGATACTCAACAAGTTTGTTGTGTTTTTGAAAATACTTTAACCTTTCATCAAGTTCCTCTTCTATCTTTTTTATAGCGAGTGAGAGTTTTTCTTGTGAAACACTAAACTGAGATGTTGCAAAGATTGTAAAACTTTTATGAGATTGTAGTTTTTTGTTGTCTATGACATCAAAAGTGTATATATCTTCTATCTCATCACCAAAAAACTCTATGCGGATAGCCTCTTGCTCAAAGTATGGTGGGTAGATATCTATACTCTCACCATTTACTCTTATGTGTCCACTGTCAAAATAGGCATCGTTTCTTGTGTAACCCATCTCTACAAGTCTAAGAAGTAGCTTTTTTTGGGAGATTTCATCTCCAACTGCTATGGCTTGAACCATAGTTTCATACTCTTGTGGGTCTCCCAAACCATAGTTCGCAGAAACAGAGGCTATAACTATAACATCATCATAACTCAAAAGGTTTGCTGTTGAGCTTAGTCTAAGTCTTTCAAGCTCATCGTTTATGGAGCTATCTTTTTCTATGAACAAATCTTGTCGTGGTATGTAAGCCTCTGGTTGATAGTAGTCGTAGTAGCTAACAAAATACTCTACATGGTTGTTTGGAAAAAACTGTTTAAACTCAGAGTAGAGTTGAGCTGCAAGAGTTTTGTTGTGAGTCATAATAATGGTGGGCATCTGCACCTTTTCTATAACTCTTGCCATAGTGTGTGTTTTACCACTACCTGTTACACCTTCAAGTGTTTGGTAACGGTTACCATCTAAGATACTTTTACTTAAAGTTTCTATCGCTTTTGGTTGGTCACCTGCTGGTTTGTATGGGGATTTTACTGTAAAGTTTTTCATGAGTGAGATTATACCAAAAGGTTGATAACTCACATTTTTTATAAACACCTCCTAAAAGGTGTTTATGAAGTTTTACTCTAAAACTTCTCTCATATCTATTGTGTCACCCAAATCTTCTGCTAAGTCACCCATTAGATTAAACAGTGCATTTGAGTGTTCTTCTGCTTGTTTAAATCTAGCAATAATTTCATCTTTTGATTTATTTTTAGACATACAACCACCTTCAAGAGCACAATCTAAATTTTCATTTATGAGAGTATGGAACTGTTGATGATGATTTTCCATCTGTTTAAAAATAGCATTTGAACCAAAAAGTTTTTGACCTTTTCCATAGTACCATAAACCAAATCCACAATGACGATAATCTTTTTTAAGCTCATCTGTAACTGTTCCATTTACAACTGATGAATATGCATTTGATTTAAATAAAATATGGTCTATCTTATAGTTAGATAAGAAAAGTGCAAAACTACTTTTGCTTGATTGTTGTGAAGTTGATTTCATATCTTCACTCAAAGTTCCCATAGTATCTGAAAAGTTTGCCATAGTATCATTTGCATTGTTGGCAATTTCACTCATATTTGATGCATTTTCAGAGATACCGTTTGATTGTTGTTGTAAGTTTTGGATTGTGATGCTTATCTCACCTGTTGCTTTACCTGTTCTTTCTGCGAGTTTTCTAACCTCATCTGCAACCACAGCAAAACCTCTTCCGTGTTCACCAGCTCTTGCTGCTTCTATCGCTGCATTTAGTGCTAAAAGGTTTGTTTGGTCTGCTATATCTTTTATGAGATTTATAACAGTTGTTATATCATTTA
>CAYNVR010000044.1:0-9838 GCA_964400715.1 uncultured Sulfurimonas sp. | reverse complement strand
GCAGCTGATTTGTAATCAGCAGGCCCGGGGTTCAAATCCTCGTGTCGGCACCATCATTTACTAATGGCAGTCTTATTATAAAACAAGCACCTTCTTGGTCTTCATTTTTATATGTATATTTTTCATTTTTAGCTTCTATTTTTCCGTTGAAGTGTTGAGTTATGATTTTGTATGTCATATACAGTCCAATACCAGTACCGCAGTTTTGATGTTTTGTTGTAAAGTATGGTTCAAAAACTTTTGATACTGCATCTTTTTCAATACCACCTGCATTGTCTTTAAATATAATAATAATCTCATCTTTTGTTTTTGAAATATCTATGAAAAAATATTTTGTTTTTGTTATTTGATTTATAGAAAATGCATCTTTTGTATTGTTAAATATGTTTAAAAAAACTTGTATGAGTTTGTTTTGATTTTGTTTTAAGATTATTTTTTGTGGTTTAAAAATAATGTTAATAGAATTACTTTTAAATGCATCTCTTGTGAGACTGATAACTTTTTGTATGGTGTCAGATATATCAAACTCTTGAAAAGTGGATGATGTGTCTTTATAAAAAGACCTAAAATCTTCTATGGTTTGTGTTAAAAGTTCAGCTTGTTCATTTACTTTTCTTGCACAATTATATATTTGTTCATTTGTTATCTCTTCTTGAAGAGAAGATTTAAGCTCCATAGAACTTACATATAGTGTAATCATATTTAGAGGTTGTCTCCATTGGTGAGCTATATTTTCTATCATTTCGCCCATTGAAGCTAGTTTACTTTGTACTTCCAACATTTGTTGCATTTTTTTCATATCTTGTTCAGCTTTTATCTCTTCTGCCATCTCAATTAAAGCTCTAAAAAACTGGTCTTGGTTTAGAGGTTTTAAGATGTATTTAGATATTCCAACATCTAGTGCTTTTTTAAAATATTTTGTACTATCAAAAGCTGTGAAAAGTGCTATTTTTTGGTACGGATTTATTTTTTTAATGTTTTCGCTCATTTTTATACCATCTTGAATTGGCATATAAACATCGGTGAGGACTATGTCTGGTTTATATTGTTTATATTTTTCTAGCCCATCTTCCCCATTTTTTGCAGTATATACATTTTTAAAAAATAGTTTCAATATACCAACAATTTGGTCTAAAATATCATCTTCATCTTCAACATATAAAATGGTGAAATCGTTTAAAATTTTTTTATTTTTCAATATTTAACCTTTGTACACATAGCCATTTTTGCATAATCATCAATATATTCTTTTAAAATAGCATCATATTTTGTTTTGTCAAATTCATTTTTTGTTTTAAAATCAAAAACTTTTAAAAATCTTCCATCTTTGAGTGTTGTTTGTATTGCAACACCTGCATAAGAGACAAGTATATCTTTTTCAAAAACACCTAACATTTTGTAGTCCATATGTTTCATATCGTAGATAAGGTCTTCAAATGTTTTGTAACTCATATCACAATATAGTTGAGAAACTACATCATAAACATCATATAACTCTTTTAAACTTATTTCTCGTATTTGCATTTTGAAATTTTATAGTAATTTTGTTAAGACTACCTAAAAGGTATATATAGTACAATGTTACAGATGTCTATAAAAGGATAAATATGATTAAGTTTAATGATATGACTATTAAAAGAAGACTTACTCTTTTAAATATAGTTGTCATAACAATTATAGCTATTTTTTCAGTAATCCTTTCTTACGGTACTTGGAAAAAATATGTTAATACAAAAGAGACAAAGTCACTTATAGAGTTGTCTATAAAGATGAGTGCAGTCTTACATGAGTTGCAAAAAGAGAGGGGAGCTAGTGCTGGTTTTTTAAGTTCAAATGGTAAAAAATTTACAACCATACTCCCACAACAATATAACTCAACAGATAAAAAGATAAAAGAGTTAAAATCTTTTATGGAACAATACCCTAGTAAATATACAAAGATTCTTTCAAAAAGTATCAATTTTAATAAAATCAAGCCTATTAGAAAAAAAGTTTTGTCTTTGAGTATATCTGTAAAGGATGAGGTAAAGTTTTATACAAAACTAAATAAACAGATTATAGATTTAATAGCTAACTACTCAACATTACCAAATAACAACTTACTTAGAACCAATTTTAACTCTCTTGTTGTTTTTATAACAGCAAAAGAGAGAGCTGGGATTGAAAGAGCTGTGATGTCTAGTGTTTTTGCTAAAAATAAATTGTCTAGAAAAGATGAAGCAAAATTTGTTTCATTGGTAGCTGTACAAGATACTACTACAAATCTTTTTTTAGAAACAGCTTCAAAAGATATGAAAAATGGTTATAAAAAGATAAGCAAAGACAACTCTTTTAGTGAGGTGCAAAAATATAGAGATTTAGCTATGTCAAAGATAGGTGGTTACAATATTGACCCAACTGTTTGGTTTAAAATAATAACAAAAAAAATAAATAAACTAAAAGAGTTTGAAGATGACCTTTCTAAATATAGTATTGAAACAGCAGATAAAATAGTTTCTAAAACATTTACTGCTTTACTTTTTGAAATAGGTATGTCGTTGTTAGTATTTTTAATTGTACTTTATCTAACTACAAACATAACAAAAGGTGTTACAGCTTCTATTTCTAGATTTAAAAATATTATTAGTCATATTAGAAATGAGGGTGACCTTTCTATTGTTGTAGATAGAAGAAATAGAGTTAGAAATGAGATGGATGAGATAACAAGACTTTTAGCTGAACTTGTAAGTTTGGTAAAAGATACAATGAATAGAGTAAATGACTCTGTAAATAGAGCTTCTGTTGGTGATTTTAGTTACAACCTAAATAGTGATGGTTTACATGGTGATTTTGCGGAGGCAATTCATAGTGTTAAATCTGGTATAGATGCTATGAAAGAAGCTCATGAAAAACAACAGCTTATTAATTTTGATTCAAATATAAGAAGTATTGGTAGTGTTGGAGATGGATTATCTCTTATTCAAAGTGAGATTTTAAACATTTTAAATCAATTATCAAATATCCATAATGATACTAAAAAAACAAGCCAAACATCTAACGACTCTATGGATGAGATAAAAGATATACTCAACAAACTGCAAATACTTGTTGAACATATAAATGATTCTAATGTTTCTATTGTTGAGTTAGATAATAAAACTAGTGATATAATAAGTGTTGTAGATTTGATTAAGGATATAGCTGACCAAACAAACTTACTAGCACTAAATGCAGCGATAGAAGCAGCAAGAGCTGGTGAACACGGAAGAGGTTTTGCTGTGGTTGCAGATGAGGTTAGAAAACTAGCAGAGAGAACACAAAAAGCTACAAACGAGATAACAATCTCCATAAACTCTATGAAGCAAGAATCTAATATCATTTTAGATAAGTCTGAAACTATGATAACCCTTGCAAATGAAGTTTCATCATCTGTTGAAAATTTCAACAATACAATGGAAAATTTAAATAAAGATGCAAATTTAACTGCCGAAGTGATTGATAATATGCAAAATGAAGTTTTTGTTGTTTTGGTAAAAATAGACCATGTTATTTTTAAAGCATCTGCTTATGATATTGTAGCAGATGGTGAACCTTCTTCAAAATGTGAGCCAAATGGTGATGAAAAATGTAACCTTGGTAAATGGATGAATGAAGTTGGCAAAGAGAGATTTGGTGGTACAAACTCTTTTGGTATGGTTCAATCTACACATAAAGTTGTTCATGAAATGTTGCATAAAAATTGTAAATATTTTATGAAAGAAGATAAAAGACTTGAAAATGAAGCTAGTATTGTTGAAAATTTTAAAACACTAGAAAAAAGCAGTATGGAGCTATTTACACTTCTAAACAAGATGCTAGAAGAAGCAAAATAATCGTCTTTTAAACATATCTTAGGTACAATCATAAAAAATTATACCTAAGAGAGCTTCACAATGGTAACAGTACAAAATCTTACAATGAGATACGGAAACAGAGTTCTGTTTCAAGATATAAACTTAAAACTTGACCGCAATAAAAGATACGGACTCATCGGTGCAAACGGTGCAGGAAAAACTACATTTTTAAAAATCCTAAGTGGACAAATAAACGAGTATGAAGGGGAAGTTATAATCCCTAAACAAAACAAAGTTGGTGTTTTAGGTCAAAATCAGTTTGCTTTTGAAGATTTTACTATAATGGATGCAGTTTTATATGGTAACAAAAGACTTTATGATGCTATTAAAGAAAAAGAAGAGATCTATATGACAGGTGATTTTGAAGATGATGCAGTAAACAATCGCCTAGCAGAACTTGAAACTATATGTGTTGAAGAGGACCCAACTTATGAGTACGATGTAAACATAGCAAAGATTTTAGAAAATGTGGGGATACCAGCTTCAAAACATAATGAGCTTATGAGCACACTCGATAGTGCAGATAAGTTTAAAGTTCTTTTAGCACAGGTTCTTTACCCTAAACCAGATGTTTTATTTCTTGATGAGCCTACAAACAACCTTGACATAGAAACTATCAGTTGGTTAGAGCATGAACTACAAAGACATGAAGGGACTATGGTTGTTATCTCTCACGATAGACACTTTTTAAATGCGGTAGTTACAAATATTTTAGATGTTGATTACCAAAAAATCCGCGAATTTACAGGTAACTACGATGACTGGTACATAGCTGCAAATGTTATGGCTAAACAGATGGAACTAGATAATGCTAAAAAACAAAAAGAGAAAGAACAACTAGAAGCTTTTGTTAGAAGATTTAGTGCGAATGCCTCAAAAGCAAAACAAGCAACTTCAAGACAAAAACAGTTGGAAAAACTAAACATAGAGGAGATAAAACCATCTTCTCGCCGTGACCCTTCCATAGTTTTTAAACCAAAAAGAGTTATGGGTGATGAAGCACTTGAAGTTATAGATGTTTGCCACTCATATGGAGAGAATGAAGTTTTAAAAAATGTAAGCTTCAAAGTAAATCCAGGTGAGAAGATAGCTCTCATAGGTGGTAACGGTGTTGGTAAAACAACTCTCATAAAAATCCTTATGGAAGAGATGAAACCAAGCTGTGGTGGTGAAGTAAAATGGGGTGCTACCATAGAAAACTCATACTTTCCGCAAGATACAGCAGATATTATAGAAGGTGATGGAACTCTTTATGACTGGCTAAGAGCTTTTGACCCAAAAAGAGATATAGCAGAGATAAGAAACTGTCTTGGTCGTATGCTTTTTAATGGTGAACAGCAAGAAAAATCTGTTGAGTCTATCTCAGGTGGTGAAAAACACCGTATGATGCTTTCTAAGATGATGTTAGAGGGTGGTAACTTTTTGGTTCTTGATGAACCTTCAAACCACCTTGACTTAGAGGCTATCGTTGCACTTGGTGAAGCTTTACACAATTTTGATGGAAATGTTATCTGTGTATCTCACGATAGGGAGCTACTTGATGCTTTTGCTACTCGTGTTATAGAACTTAGAGAAGATGGAACTTATGTTGATTTTGAGGGAAGTTACGAAGAGTTCGCACAAGCAAAAGAAGATGGAAAAATATAACTATGCAAAACTTTAAAGAGTATCTTGGTCTTGGTATAGCTGGTAACTTTGCTATGCACCTTGACCAAGCTGGTGAAGCGGAAGATTTTAAAGATATAACGACAGAAGATGAAACTGCCCCAAAAGGGATTTTCCCATTTTATTTACCAAAAAGGGTAGATGGTATAAAAGAGATTTTGAGTGTTTACCCTATATCTTCATCTACTATTAGATTGCCTGATGCTACTTCAAATGTACAAGCAGAACCAGAGGTTTGTCTTGTGTGTGATATAATTTATGATGGTGATAATGTTTCAAAAATAGTTCCAAATAAATTTTGTGCATATAATGATTGTTCCATAAGAGTTGCTGGTGCAGATAAGATAAGTGATAAGAAAAACTGGGGTGAAGATTCCAAAGGTATGAGCAAGACTTTGTTAGATATAGATAAGTTTGAAGAGGGTTCTGTTATGGAGGAGTTTAGCATAACTTCTTTTTTAAGACGGGATGGCAAACTCATACAGTATGGTGAAGATGCAACCCTTACAGGTTATAGTTATTTTTATGAGAAACTTTTATCTTGGATAGTAAATCAGATAAATACTCAAAAAGATTTTGGACCATTAGAAAATATTAAAGACTATATTTTTCAATGTGGTAATCCTAAAAAGCTTATTATTAGTATTGGTGCGACTAGATACACACCGTATGGGGAAACAACTTTTTTAAAAGATGGTGATGAAGTGGTAGTTGCACTTTATAAACATAATGAAATATCTTTTGAAGAGTTAAAAGAGAATATATTGCACAGAGATTATGCATTGGAAAATACTAGTATTTTATCTCAAAAAGTTGTTTTATAGTGTCAAGAGGTAAAAAGTTAGATATCTTTATTGGTGCAGAGATTGAAGATGGATGGAGTGAGGTTGTGTCACAAACCACAACATCTATACAAACTTTTAAAGAACCATCTAAACATCTGTTACACTTTAAAAAAGAGAGAAGAAGAGGGAAAGTTGTTACACTTGTTGGTGAGTTTTTTTTAAAAAAAGATGATTCTCAGACTATTTTGAAAAAATTGAAAAAATCTCTTGGTTGTGGTGGTACTTTTAAAGATGGCTATATGGAATTTCAAGGGGATATAAAAGAGAGTTTAAAACCTCTTTTAAAGAAGTATGGTTTTAGATTAAGAGCTTAATTTTAGGGACAGTTTTATGAAAGATATTTTATATGCTCCTTGGCGAGACGATTATGTAACACAAGAGAAGATAGATGGTTGTGTGTTTTGTCATATTAGTAAACATATAGATGATGATGAAAAGCTACATGTACTGCATAGAGATGAGTTTTGTTTTGTTGTTATGAATAAATATCCATACACGCCAGGACATTTTATGATAATCCCGCATCAACATACAGATAGTTTAGAAGAACTACCAACAGATGTTTGGTTGCATATCTCTTTATTAGCTCAAAAATGTGTAAAACTTTTAAAAGATGGTTTTAAAGCACATGGTGTAAATATTGGTATGAACCTTGGAAAAGCTGGTGGAGCAGGGATATCAGAACATATACATTTGCATTTGGTACCAAGATGGAGTGGTGATACAAACTTTATGACAACTGTTGCAAATAGCAGAGTACATAGCAGTGATTTTGAAAAAATTTATACAAATATCAAAGAATTATTTAAACAATATGTAGATTAATAACTCTTTTATATGGATTGCTATACGATTATAAGAAGCTAGATACAAAAGGGTTTTATTTTGGGTGCAAATAAAAAAGTTCTTGTTATCATTTTTGTTATGTTGAGTGTGTTGTCAGTTGTGACAATAGTAAATGTTTGGGTTAATTTTATATCTTATGGTAAGAAAAGCACAATAGAAAAAGCATCTTCCATAGCAGAATCTGTAAGAGATGGTTTGACAGCTCATATGGTTTTGGGCGAGATGGACAAACGAGAACTTTTTTTACACAATATGATAAAACATCAAAATGTAAAAGTTTTAAGGGTAATTCGTTCTAAAAAGACAATAAAAGAGTTCGGTAATGGTGGGTTAGATACATATAAATATGATGATATTGAAAAAGAGGTTCTTCATACTGCTAAGACAATTACTAAAAATATAACAAGAGATGGTGTTGATTATATTCGTATAACAATCCCTTATATAGCTTCAAAATTTTCCCAACCAAATTGTTTACAATGTCATATTAATGCAAATGAGGGTGATGTACTGGGTGCGATAACTCTTGAATTAGATTTAAAAGAGTTGGAGAGTACAACAGTAGATACTATTTTGAAAATAGTTTTTATATCTGTTATTTTTTTAATATTGATATTTTTCATAACAAGTTACTACATAAAACCATATATAAAACTTTTTGATGATTTAGAGATTGGAATCTCCAAAGCTTACAAGGGTGATTTTTCACACTATGTAGATACAAAGCTTTCTGATGAAGCTGGTGGAAAAGTAGCTAAAAGATTAAATGAACTTTCTGATATTTTTAAATTTAAAAAGACAATAGAGCTTGATGACAAAAAAGAAAATATATATGAAAGACTTGCATATATTTTGGAGAGTCATTTTAACCTAAAAGAGTTTGTTATTTTTGAAAATGACAACAATACTCAAAAGAGAAATGTTGTGTACAAGTCTCAACAAATGAATTTTTTAGATGATGATTTTTTAACTTCCAAAAAAAGTTGTAGAGCATTTAGGACAAAAACACAAGTTAATTCTGCCGATTTTCATAAAATATGTAGTCTTTGTTATATAAAAGATAAAGAGTCTATGTGCATACCTTTTTCTATATCTGATGAACTTTCTTTATCTTTGTTAATCTACTTTAATACAAAAGATGAACTTGTAAAGGTTCAAGAGTATGTTCCTATTATTAAAAACTATTTTGAACTTGCGGAGCCTGTTTTACAAACAAAAATGCTTATGGAACAGCTTCACCAGAAGTCTTTAAAAGACCCAATGACTGGACTTTACAATAGAAGATTTTTAGACCAATACATAGAACTAGGTGCTAGTGATAAAAAACAGTTTTTTATTATGATGATAGATATTGATTATTTTAAACAGGTAAATGATACTTATGGTCATGATATTGGTGATGAAGTGATTAAAACTCTATCCAAAGTTATGAAAAACAATCTCAAAGGTTCAGACCTTGCCATTAGGTATGGTGGTGAAGAGTTTTTAGCTATAACATTTAATATATCGAAAGATGTGGCATTGAAAATAGCGAATAAAATAAGGGAAGATTTCTCAAAAGAGGTTTTTAAAGTAAACTCTCAAACGTTTTCAAAAACTCTTAGTGTTGGTATTTCAGAGTATAAGCAAGAAGAGACAACTCCATGGGAAGCTATAAAATATGCAGATGTTGCACTTTATTATGCAAAAGAACATGGTAGAAACCAAGTTGTAAATTTTCAACCAGAGATGTACACTGAAAATCTTATATAACTTTTAGTTTAATTGTTGTATCATCTTCAAAAGGGGATGGTATTATGCAAAAAATTATATTTATTTTAGTTGTTTTAAATAGTTTTCTTTTTTCAAACACTTTGGTTGTTGATAATCAACCAACAATTAGTGGTTTTTTATTTTGGACAACTAAGACCAGTTGTGAAAATACACATAATCCATATAGACACATACAAGATGCACTAGATAGTTCTAATAGTGGTGATACAATTTTAGTTTGTGATGGTACATATAATGAGAGAATTACTGTTTCTAAAAATAATTTAAAAATATACAAAAGTAGTAATGCAACAAGAGATGTGTATGTTAAAAATAGAGCAAATGTTTTTACATTTAGTGGTGCTTCCAAAATAGAGATAGATGGTTTAAATATATATAGTACAAAAAGTAGTGCTGTTGTCTTTAAAAACTATAATGACAATATTGTTCTTAAAAATTTAGGTTTAAAATCTAAAAAAGATACTATATATGTAAAAAACAGTATGGGAAGTTTAAGTATAGATGGCTGTTCTATGAAGTCTTACAAAAAGAGTGGTATTTTTGTAAATGGCAATCTAAATGGAAGTTTTAGTGTAAAAAACAGTGTTATTGATAGTGAACAAGCTGGTATTTATATTAAACAAAATTTAAATAGATATGGTGAATTTGTAGATTTAGAGATTAAATCTACAAAAGATATAGGTATATTTTTTCTACATAAAATAAATAGTGGTTTGAGGATTTCACATGTAAATGTAAACTCAAAAAAAGAGGGTATTAAGTTTTATGGTGAACTAACGGGTCAAATAGATTTAGATAACTTAAATTCCCATAATAACTCCAAGTAACCTTAAATTT
>CAYNVR010000043.1:0-10203 GCA_964400715.1 uncultured Sulfurimonas sp. | reverse complement strand
AGATTTTAGGTGCTACATGTGTTGGTCTTGCAAATAAATCTTTGGGGCTTGATTTGGTAGAGTTTGATGTTGCTATCATAGATGAAGCTGGAAGGGCTACTGCACCTGAATTGCTTATCCCTATACTTCGTGCTAAAAAAGTTATACTCATAGGTGACCACAACCAACTGCCACCAACCATAGATAGAAAGTTACTAAAAAAGCTAGAAGATGATGATGAAGATGAGTTGAGTGTTGAAGACTTAGAGATACTGAAAAAAAGTTTTTTTGAGGAATTGTTTGAAAAAACTTCAAATACAAATAAAGCTATGTTAGATGAACAGTTTAGAATGCCATCTACCATAGGAGATATGATAAGCCACCTTTTTTATGATGACAAACTTAAAAATGGGCATATAAAAGATAGCAAAGGTTTTTTAGACCCTCAAAATGTTCTAAGATGGGTTGATGTAGCTGGAAAACACGAAGTGGATGGGATGCAAAGTAGTTACAATGAACTTGAAGTTACAAAGATAGTGGAGTTGTTAAATATGATGGATAGTTACCTTAAAAAAGTAGATAAAACTAAATCTGTTGGTATCATTACCCCTTACTTGGCTCAAAAAAGGAGAGTAAGAAAAAGAGTTGGTTCTTTAAGTTTTGAAAAACTTGAAAATATAAAAATAGATACAGTAGATAGTTTTCAAGGTGAAGAAGCAGATATTATTATATACTCAACTGTAAAGTCTCATGGAAATATATCATTCTTAATAGATAAAAAAAGGTTAAATGTTGCCATATCCAGAACAAAAGAAAATCTGTTTTTTGTTGGAAACAAACAGTTTTTTTATAAAGCAAAAACAAAAAAAGGTGAGGTTAATCTTTTTAAAGAAATTATACAACATATTGATAGGTATGAAAGAAATTAAAATATCTTTTGATATAGTTATAAAAATTATTTACGGATAGAGTATGGCAAAGCAAAGAAGAAAGAAAAAAACAAACGATAATGTTATAAAGATTTTAACATATATAGCTTGGGGGCTTGGTGTTACTGCTTTATGTTTAGGAGCTCTTATAGGTGGCTACTATATTGGGTATGAAGATGGTTCAGATGATGTAACACAAGAGTTGAAATCTACAAAAAAAGTTTTGGAAAGGGAGTTGCACAAGCAAAAGCTTCAAGTAAAACAAGCAAATTCAAAAGTTGAAGATGTAAACAAAAAATTGAAAGAGATTTTAAAAAAAGAGAGAGAAGTTGATGTAACTGCATCTCATGAGTTCGATACAAAAGTGTCCAAACTACCACCAAAACCTGTAAAAAGAAAAATTATAAAAGTTGTTCACAAACCAAAACTTGCCATAATTATAGATGACACAACTACAAAATCACAAGTAAAAAATATCAAAAGTTTAGGCTTAAACTTGACTATGTCTTTTTTACCACCTAGTAAAAGAAGACCAAACTCTGCAAAACTTGCATCAAAAGAGAAATTTTATATGGTTCACCTACCTATGGAAGCTATGCATTTTACAGCAGAAGAACCTTCTACACTTAGGGTAAGTGATACAAAAAAAGATATAGAAAAAAGGATAAACTATATAATTAAACTTTTTCCAAGGGTTAGGTACATCAACAACCATACGGGAAGTAAATTTACATCTGATGAGTTGTCTGTAAATAAACTTATAACAGTTTTAAATAAAAAACATATATATTTTATAGATAGTAGAACAACAGCAAAAACAAAAGTTCCACTTGTTATGAAAAACTTTGGTTTAAAATATATGGCAAGAGATGTTTTTTTAGACCATCATCAAGATAAAGCATACATAAAAAAACAGATAAAAGAGGCAGTTCGTATAGCTAAAAAGTATGGAACAGCCATAGCAATAGGACATCCTCATAAAAATACATTATTGGCTTTAAAAGAATCAAAAGAGCTTCTAAAACAGGTAGATTTGGTACAGGTGTATGAGTTGTATTGAGCATAACATAGATGAACTTTTAGCTATGAAAAAGTACCCCTCAAAACTTTTTTATGAGGGAAATTTAGAACTTTTAGAAAAGAAAAAAATCTCCATAGTTGGAACAAGAAAACCATCAAAATATACAAAACAGATGGTGTTTCACCTCTCTCAAAAATTATCTTTAAATGACATTTGTGTAGTTAGTGGTGGTGCTATGGGTGTAGATGCTTTGGCTCATAGTGGGGCAAAAAGTTCAAATACAATAGCAGTATTACCATGTGGCATAGATTTAAAATACCCAGCGGTAAATAAAAATCTTTTAGTAGATATAGAACAAAATGGGCTTTTACTAAGTCAGTTTGAGATGGGGTTTAAAGCAACCCCTTGGAGCTTTGTTGTAAGAAATGAGCTTGTTGTTGCACTTGGAGATGTTTTAGTTGTGGCAGAAGCGGAGTTAAATAGTGGAAGTATGAGAAGTGTGGAATTTGCTTTGGAGATGGGTAAGCAGATATTTGTTTTACCTCATAGGTTAGGAGAAAGCGGTGCAACTCAAAAACTTCTTGAAGATGGTAAGGCTACATGTATATATAGTTTAGATAGTTTTGTAGAAAATTTTAGTGAAAAAACACTACATGTAAAACAGCTAGATGAGTTTGAAAAGTTTTGTAGTACAAATCCAATCTATGATGAAGTTTTAAAAAAATTTCCACAAAGATTTTTTGAGGCTGAATTAAATGGTGATGTAAAAGTTGTTGATGGTAGGGTATTTTTAGTTTAAAGTATTTTTAAATGGTATATGAGTACAATTTTGAAAAACTATAAGGAAAAAAATATGAAAAATATAATTAAACTTAGTTTGATAACTTTACTCTCTACATCTTTGTATGCTGGTGAATTTCAAATTGGTAGTGGTACTTTTGAGATAAAAGGTGGTTTTATAGGTGTAGATAATGCGATAAATGATGATGTTATGACTTACTCTTTGGTTGAACAACATAAAAATATGTTTTCGTCTGATTGGTTTTATAAATACAATTTAACTTGGTATGACTCAAAAGAGATAGTTAATTCTCAACAAAGAGTTAATTCTACTACAATCCCTTCAATCGATTATAGACCGCAAGGTTTTGATATAAACCTTGTTTTGGGTAAAGATTTGTCTCGTACAGATGAGAACAACTATTTTGGTGCAGGTATAATGTTGGGTGTTTCTTTACCGTGGATAGATAGTTCAAAAGATAGCAACAACGATGATACAATAAGTAGTAATAACGATATGGAAGATAGTAAAACAGAGATTCTTACATATAAAATAGGTCCAAGTGTTACAGCTAGAAGAAGTATAAATCAATATTTTACAGTGTATGGAAGTGCAACTTATGCATACCAAACAGGTTATATAAAAAACAGTTATGCTGATGTAGATTCTAGTGTAGATGGTATCTTTCAAGAGTATGATGTTGGTATAAGATTTCAACCACTTGCAACTGACCACGATTTTGGTTGGGTGTCTTTAAACCCTAGATTATATGCAACTCTTGGTTACAGATATACAGATTGGGAACTTACAGATGTAGCTATCGATGTAACTGGTTCTGGTGCAACTCTTTCAGGTTCAGATTTTAATATGAACTCATCTGTATTTTATTTTGGATTAGGTTATTCATTTTGAGTGAAAATATAACTGTTTGCTCAAATGCAGAAGCAGAACTCTCTGAAAAACTGCAAACTCTTAAAAATCTTTGACAGATATAAACTCTTTCAGATGATGCGAACAATGCTCAACAAGAGATTATTTCAAGTGTAGATACAATGAAGGTTGTAGTAGATAAAGTTGATGAGATGGTAGATGGCTATGTTCAAAATGGTAAATCTGTTCAGGAGATGATAGACAAAGTAAATGTTGTAAGAGAATTGTCTATATCTAATGCAAGAAGTGTAGAGGAGATAGCATCTGCATCTGAACATCTCTCAACAATGACTGCAAAACTTAACAATCTTTTAGCAACATACAAAAGTTAGTTTGAAAAAGAAGATTGTTTTCATAGGGGCTTCAACTGGTGGCCCCTCCCTCATAAAAGAACTTGTAGCTAGTTTAAAAAATCTTTCATACCCAATTGTTATTGCTCAACATATGAAAGAGGATATACTTCCATTTTTTATAGATGATTTAAAAAATACAACTCAAATTTGTGTAAAAGATACTCCTACAACATCGAGTTTAGATTGTGGAGAGGTTATTGTTTGTTCTAAGAGTTCAAAAATTGTAAAAGATGGAACTTGTTTTAGGTTTGAAACAGATAGCAAAACACAGTTTTATACCCCAGATATAAACCAGTTGTTAAACTCTTTTTTACCTTATGCAGATGAGTTTGATATGACGGTGATTATACTTACAGGGATAGGTTGTGATGGTGTAGATGGAGCAAAAAACTTGAAAAAGTTTGGTTGTAAAGTTATACACAAGATGAACTTACTTCACCTGTTTTTGGTATGCCAAAATATGCCTATGAAAATGGTGTGGCAGATGAGGTAAAAAGTTTTGAAGAGATAAAAGAGAGTTTGTGATGTTTGGTTGGTTTAAAAAAAACAGAGATAAAAAAAGTGAAGATGTTTATGAAGTTGATGCAAATATAGATTTTAAAACAATTACAGACCTCATACATAATGAGTTTGGGATTACAGATTTAGACAAAAGAGTTTTACCATTTTCAAGACTAAAACAGTATGCAAAAGATAAAAACATAGTTTCAACAGAGGAGTTTTTAAAACTTTTTAGACAACAAGGTGATTTTTACAAAGATATACTTGGCATAGTTACTGTAAATGAAACATATTTTTTTAGAGAAAAAAAAGAGCTTGATTATCTTGTAGATGTTATACAAAATGCACCATCTAGACTAAAAGTTTTATCGTTATCATCATCTAGTGGTGAAGAGGTTTACTCTATTTTGATTTTAATGATGGAAAAAAATATACCACTCGACAAAATTAAGATAGTTGGCGTTGATGTTGATTTTAGTATGGTTGAAAAAGCTAAGCAGGGTATTTATAAACAACACTCTTTACACAATCTAGATGAGAGTTTAAAACAAAACTATTTTACTAAAATAGATAATACACAGTGGCAAGTGAAATCTTTTTTAAAGCTACATGTAGAGATGAGTTTGATGTTATCCTTTCAAGAAATATGATGATATATTTTGATTATGAAAAGAGAAAAAAAGCATTTGATGTTATATCTTCTATGTTAAAAAAAGATGGACTTTTTATAAAAGGTCATGCAGATAACATCGAGATAACAGATAAATTTGAAAATGTTGCTTTTGGGATTTATAGAAAAATTAAGATATAATCCCTCTTATGAAACTTTTATCTGCAAACAATCTATCGTACAGTTTTGAATATGAACTTTTTTCAGATGTCTCTTTGGAGCTTTTTAGTGGTGATAGCATAGCTATCATAGGTGTTAGTGGTAGTGGAAAGTCTACATTACTTCACCTTTTTTCAACTCTTCTTGAAGTTCAAAGTGGAAGTGTTGAACTTTTTGGTGAAGATATATCTAAAATGAAAGATAAAAAACTTTCACAAATAAAAAGAGATGATTTAGGTATAGTTTTTCAATCTCATTATCTTTTTAAAGGGTTTAGTGGTTATGAAAACCTTGAAGTAGCTCAAATACTTTCTAACCAACAAATAGATGAGAAACTTTTGGAAGATTTGGAGATAAAAGAGTGCATAAATCAAAAAGTAACTCAACTCTCAGGTGGGCAACAACAAAGAGTTTCCATAGCAAGAGTTCTTACAAAAAAACCACAAATAATTTTTGCAGATGAACCAACAGGTAACTTAGATAAAAAAACTGCTAATGATGTTATGAAACTGTTTTTTGATTATTGTAAAAATAATGAAGCTGGTATGATTATGGTTACACATGATAATGAACTTGCAAATATGTGTAAAAAAGTTTATAAATTAGAAGATAAAAAACTCATACAGATAAAATAATGCAGTGGGTAAGTCTATTTACAGATAACTATGTAGTTGGATTTATGCTACTTTTTTTTCGTTTTGCTGCACTTTTTATAGCAACACCCATATTTTCCCATCATAGTATCCCTATGAACTTAAAAGCTTCTTTGGCTTTTTTGTTTGCAATAGTTTTTTACTCATCTATGCCACCACTAAATATCCCCATAACTTTACCATCTATTGTTTTGGCTATTTTAAGTGAGTTTTTATTTGGACTTGCCATAGGTATTGTTTTGGAACTTGCATATAATGTTATAACTTTTGCAGGTGGACAAATCTCTTTTATGATGGGGTTTTCTATGGCAAGTGCTATTGACCCACAAAGTGGTGTTTCTATGCCTATTGTTTCACAATTTTTATCACTTATGGGGTTGATGGTTTTGTTCTCTTTGGATTTGCACCATTGGATGCTTATGTTCATAGATGAGTCTTTGAGTAAAATACCACTTGGTGGCTTTTTAATGGCAGAAAATCTTTTTGAATATATTTTAGTAGCTACGGCAAATATGTTTAAAGTGGGGTTTATGATAGCATTTCCCATAACAGCTTTGTCTTGGTTGGCAGATGTTATTTTTGGTATGCTCATGAAAACAATGCCACAATTTAACCTTCTTGTTATAGGGTTTCCCATAAAGATAACAGTTGCTTTTAGTGTACTCATAGCTATCTTTACAGCTATTATGTTGATACTAAAAGGGCAAATTCAAGATGCTTTTAACACATTAGAGATGTTTTTTTAGTTTTTTTTTGATACAATAGTACAAAACACTTTTTAATAAGGAACACAAGTGAAAATTCTACTTCTAAATGATAATCCTGTTGTAAACAAATTAGTTAAATTAAGCGCTCAAAAAACTTCTGATGATTTAGATGTTATTGGTAGTTTGGATGAAGATATTTCGTCAAGTAGTTATGATGTTGTTATTGTTGATGATGGCAAGTTTAATGAAAATCTTTTTGAGGATATATCGAACAAAATAAGTTTCAAAAAATCGTTATATATATATTCAAAAGATACAGAACCAGAAGAGAGTTTTGATATTTGTGTAAGAAAACCTTTTTTACCAACAGATTTTGTAGAAGCACTTACTACTTTGTCCTCAAATCTTGATAGCGGTGCAGAAGAAAGTATGGATACAAAAGAGCTTAAAGATGATGAGTTTAGTGAGGAGATTTCACTAGATGATGTAGATACACTTGGTGGTTTAGATGAGATGGTAAGTGAAGAGAGTGAAGATGAATTATCACTTGATGATGAACTTGGTGAAGATATATCGCTAGATGATGAGTTATCAATGGATGATGATATTTCGTTAGATGATGAACTTTCTATGGATGACTTAGAAAGTGGTGAGGAACAGTTAGACTTGGATAGTGAGTTAGATGATGATTTTGAAACACAAAATATTTTGGATGAATCAGATGTTCAGGAGGTTCAAGACCTCTTAGATGAAGAAGATAGTAGTCTAGAAGATGATTTAACAGAAAATAATGAGCTTAGCTTGGATGATGATTTAACTCTTGATGAAGATATAAAATTAGAAGATAGTGAAGAGTTGAGTTTGGAAGATGAATTGGGTTCTAATGAAGAGTTGAACCTAGATGAAGAACTTTCGTTAGATGAACCAGATGAAGCTAGTGTTGAAGATAGTTTAGAAGAAGTTGAAGAGTTGGAAGAGGGTGATGATTTAAATCTTGATGATATGTTAGAAGATACAACTTTATCTGTTGAGGAAGATACACAAAACTCTGATGATGTCGAGATAAGCGAAGATATAGATTTAGACGATATGTTGGAAGAAGACGAAGTTGTAGAAGAAGATGAAGTAGCAGAGGAAAGCTTAGAAATTTCAGAGAGTTTAGATGATGAGATTTTGGAAGAAGAGGAAGAGGTAGAAGAAGAGGTAGAAGAAGAGGAAGAAAATAGTTTAGATGACAGTAGCTTAGAAGATAGTGAAATGGAACTTGAAGATGTGATTCAAAATGCTGTTGAAGAGCTTTCAGATGAGGAATTAGAAAGTGAAGTAGATGAAGAAACATTACTAGATATTGCTAAAAATGAGATAGACGATATAGACTCTCTAACAGCTCGTGACCTTAAACTTGCGATAGGTGAAGAGGTAGAAGATGAGATTGAAGAAGTAGAAAATGTTGAAGAAGAAAAAAGTTTGGAAAAAGATGACGAATTGGAAAACTTTTTAGAGCCTCAACAAGAGCAAAAAGATGAAAGCAGTTCAGATGAGGTATCTTCTGGTGTTGAAACTCTTAAAAAACTACTTGATGTTCTTACAGATAAAGGTGTTCAGTCATCTTTAAAAGATATGAAAATAGAAGTAAAAATAACATTGGGTGGTAACTAAATATGTCAGAAGGTGCTGTTTTAGTTTTGTCTGGACCAAGTGGGGCTGGTAAGAGTTCTATTATAAAAAAAATAGAAGATGATATAGGTGAGTTTTACTTTTCTATATCTACCACAACTCGTCCAAAAAGAGATAGTGAAATAGATGGTGTTCACTACCATTTTGTAAGTGAAGATGAATTTAAAAAAGATATTGAAGAGGATAACTTTTTAGAGTATGCTATTGTTCATGGAAACTACTATGGAACATCTCTAAAACCTGTTAAAAAAGCTTTAAGTGAAGGGAAACTTGTTTTATTTGACATAGATGTTCAAGGAAACAGTGCTGTTAAAAATAGGTTGGGAGATATCACTACATCTGTTTTTATATCTCCCCCAACTCTATCTGAGCTAGAAAGAAGGTTATACAGTAGAGCAACTGACTCAAAAGAGGTTATAGAGGCTCGTTTAGAGATGGCAAAAAAAGAGATACAAAGAGTAAGTGAGTATGAGTTTATAGTTATAAATGATGATTTAGATGAAGCTTCAAAAGAGTTAAAACTTATAGCACATGTAGCAAGACTTAAAAAAACAAATGATTATATAAATAGTTTTGTGCAACAATGGGAAGATAACTAATTGTTTAATTTGTTTTTTTACAAACAATAGATATACTACAAAACTTAATTTTAAAAAAGGAATAGATATGGGAATGCCAGGTGGAATGGAATGGTTAATAGTTTTAGGGATAGTTGTTATACTTTTTGGTGGTAAAAAGATACCAGAACTTGCAAAGGGTTTAGGTAAAGGTATAAAAAACTTTAAAGAAGAGATGAAAGATGATGCAACAGATGTTGCACAAGAAGCTCCAAAAAAAGTTGAAACTGCTGAAACTACAACAGCTCAAACAGAAATAAAAACAACTACACAGGCTTAAAAATTGAAACAAAGAGTATCTAAACTATTGTGTGATAAGCTTGGTCGTGAGGTTGTTTTAGAAAAACCTCGTGACCGCTCTTTTGGACATTTTGCTACACCTATTGCTTTTTCTTTGGCAAAAGAGTTAAGAAAGTCCCCTATGGTTATAGCAGAAGAACTCGCTTCTAGTTTTGATGATAGTGAGATTTTTTCAAGTGTTGAAGCTGTAAAAGGTTACTTGAATTTTCGTCTTAGTGAAGATTTTTTAGATGAGTACTCATCGTGGGCTTTACAAAATGCTTCAAAGTTCGCAACACAACAAAGAGATGAAAAAATACTTTTAGAGTTTGTAAGTGCAAACCCAACAGGTCCATTGCATATAGGTCATGCAAGAGGTGCTGTGTATGGAGATACTTTGCTTAGACTTGGTCGCCATTTGGGTTATGACATAACAGCAGAGTATTATGTAAATGATGCTGGAAACCAGATAGATTTGTTAGGACTTTCTATACAACTAGAAGGTAGAGTAACTGTTTTTGGTGAAGATGTTGAGTATCCTGAGAGTTACTATCGTGGTGAATATCTTGCAGATTTGGTAGCTGGTGCGGTTGAAAAATTTGGTAAAGATATACTAAAAGATGAGTCAAGACAAAAAGAGTTAGCTTTGTGGGCAAAAGACAAAGTTATGGAGATAATTGTCAAAGATTTAGCTGATATAAATATACATTTTGACACATTTGTAAATGAGTCTAAACTTTATGCTGATTGGGATAGAGTTTTAGAAAAAATGGGTGATGGTGTTTACGAAAAAGATGGCAAGATGTTTATAGCTTCTGAGGCAAAAGGTGATGACCATGACAGAGTTGTTGTTCGTGATGATGGTCGCCCAACATATTTAGCAGGTGATATAGTTTACCATAACCAAAAATTTGAGAGAGGTTATGACCATTACATTAACATCTGGG
>CAYNVR010000042.1:0-10516 GCA_964400715.1 uncultured Sulfurimonas sp. | reverse complement strand
TAACAAGAACAAGCTTTTCAGATGAAGAGGGAACATTAATAACAAAGGAAGAAAACATTATGGAAAAACCATTAGTAAGTGGAATAGCATTAGATAGAAATCAGGCTCGTATATCTTTAATGGGTGTAGCAGATAGACCAGGGATAGCTTCTGAGATATTTAATGCCTTAGCAAAAGCAGATGTAAATGTAGATATGATAATACAAAATAAAGCTCATGATGGTGCTACAAACATAGATTTTACAGTACCTGTTGGTGATTTACAAGACGCAAAAGATGTTGTTGCTAAGTTTGTTGATGGTGGAGATATAAAAGCAGAATCTTATAATGAAGATATTTGTAAAGTTAGTGTTGTTGGTGTTGGTATGAAATCTCACTCTGGTGTGGCAGCAAAAGCATTTTCAACTATGGCAGAGGAAAATATAAATATAAATATGATATCTACTTCTGAGATAAAAGTTTCTATGGTTATAGATGAGAAGTATGCTGAACTTGCTGTTCGTGGACTTCACGATGCTTATGAGTTAGATAAATAAAACTATGAACTCAAACAGTGATTTTGCTCAATGGAGTTTAGATGCCATCAGAGAAGAGGATGGTGAACTTAGCTGGTTGGAGGAGTTGAGGTTTGACTGGACAACAACAACTGCTCAGGCTTTGGAACAGATTTTAGAGGGCAAAACAGTTGTTTTGATAGTAGATGAAGATAGAAAGTGGTTTGAGCAATACATTTTGAGTAAGATAAATGCTTCTTTGCAGGAGAGACCACTTCTACCTATGGTTAGCATAGATAGTTTGTATCTTCACTATAACTATGTAAATAGTGGAGAGATGATAGATATAGTAGATGATATGTTGTCTCTTTCATACAAAGATGACTACTTTTTTTGGTATATTGGTAAGGGTGAAGATAAAAGAGCAGATATAGCAAAAAGAAGGGACAATAGTTACTTTTGGATATTTGATGAAGATTTTAACAATGCTTTTACTTTAAAATCTTATGACAAACATCTTGACATAAAGCTCTTACAACTTTATAAACTTTTTAACAAATCTTTAAATGCTTCTATGTTTGGTGAAGTAGATGTCAGTTCTTAATCGCTCATATATACTCATCTCAAATGAGATAGAAAAAGAGTTGCAAAATATAAAAAAGAGTGTTGCACCACATAGAGTTGTTGAGTTTGTTGAAGATAATTTTAAGATAGAACACGCAAAAGCTGTTTTGAGTGAAGCTTACATAAGTGAGGCTACTCTAAAATATATAGTCATAGGAGCAAATGAGTTTACAGATGTTGCTCAAAACTCTATGCTAAAACTACTTGAAGAACCTCCACAAAATATAGAATTTATCATAATCTCTCCCACAAAATCAAACCTTTTACCAACTATCCGTTCACGACTCCCCATACTAAAAGGCAGTGTCGTTGAAGATAGTGTGGAGTTTGGGATTAATCTTTTAAATGTTGATTATAAAGATATATTTGAGTTTTTAAAAGATAGTAAAAGTATGAAAAAAAATGAAGCAAAAAAGATGGTAGAGGCTATTTACAAAAAAGCTGTTTATGATGGTGTGAGTTTGTCTCAAAAACAGTTAGATGAGTTTGAACAAGCTTTTAAACTTTTGGAGTTAAACGCAAGACCACAAAGTGTTTTTGCTATGCTTTTTATGGGGTTTGTAAAATGAAAGTAACAAGACTAAACCACACTCTACATGTAGAAAAACTTTTGGAAGATTTGGGTGTAGATAGTGGTGGCGTAAAGATACTGTCTGCCAAAGCTAAGCCTTATGTTGTCAAAATTTCAAACCTACATGTAGGTGGTGCGAACATCTTAAAGCAAGATGCTTTGAGTATAGGTTGTGATGTTGCTGTGCCTCGTGGAACAGTTATAGCACAACAAAACTATGTAGATGTAGTTGTGATAGCAAATGCGAGAGAGCTTGAAAAACTCTCAAAAAAAGAGTTGGCTCAACCTTTTGGGCTTAGAGACGTGGCAAAAGAGTTTAGTAAAATTTTGGGTACAAAAAAACAAAAATCTGTTGATATTATGGGTGTTATAAATGCTAACGATGACAGTTTTTTTGCACAAAGCCGTTTTAAAAAAAATAGTGCCATAGAGAAGATAGAGCAGATGGTGCAAGATGGAGCGACTATCATAGACATAGGTGGGGTTTCATCCAGACCAAATGCTCCTGTTGTTAGTGTGGAAGAAGAACTAAGTAGGGTAGAGCCTATTTTGGAGATGATTTTAGAGCAAAAGCTTTATGAAAAAGTAGATTTTAGCATAGATAGTTATGAGCCAAAAGTTATACAAAAAGCTTTAAACAGTGGGTTTAAGATAGTAAATGACATAACAGGTTTGCAAAATGATGAGGTTTGTAAACTGTGTGGAGAGTATGGGGCTACGGCTGTTATAATGCATATGCAAGGCACACCACAAACTATGCAAAACAATCCAACATATGAAGATGTTTTAGATGATGTTTATACATACTTACAAAATCAGATACAAAAAGCACAAAGTTTTGGCATAAAAGATATAGTTTTAGATGTTGGGATAGGGTTTGGAAAAACTTTGGAGCATAATCTTATGCTCATAAAACATTTAGAACACTTTTTAAGTTTGGAAAAAAAGCTTTTAGTTGGTGCTTCAAGAAAGTCTATGATAGATAAAATCTTCCCATCTACGGTGGAAGAAAGACTCTCTGGAACACTTGCTTTACACTTAGAAGCATACAAAAACGGTGCTTCCATTTTGAGGGTTCATGATGTTTATGAACATTCACAAGCCCTCGCTGTGCAAAGAAGTTTAGATACTATTTAACAACATAGGCCTTGATGATTTTTACATCTTCAACAGGTCTGTCTGCTCCTCTTCATCCAAGTGTTATTACATTGTTTAGTTTTTTTAGAGATTCAAAAGAGTTTGGAGTTATATGTCCAAAGATGGTGTAGTAGCCATTTAGCCAGTATGCTGGTGCTGTTGTTATGAAAAACTGACTACCATTTGTGTTTGGACCTCTATTTGCCATAGCTACTACACCAGCTTTGTCAAACACTTTACCCTTAAACTCATCTTTAAAAGGTTTGTGCCATATGCTCTCACCACCTCTACCAGTTCCTGTTGGGTCACCAGTTTGAACCATAAAGTTTTTTATGATTCTGTGGAACAAGATACCGTCATAGTAACCATCTTTTACATGTGTTATAAAGTTCTCAACAGCAAGTGGAGCTACATCTGGGTAGAGAACTATCTCTAACTTACCTTTTGTTGTTTCTAAAACTACATGTGGAGTTGAAGATGCAAAAACATAAGATGAAAAAAGTATCATCAAAGTTAAAAAAAGTTTTTTCATAGATTTTTCCTAATGTGAAGGGGTAAAACCATCAAAAAGATGGCTTTAAAGGTGGGGATTATTTTCCTGCAACTCTGTCTTTTAGAGTTTGACCAGCTTTAAACTTAGGAACCATTTTATCCTCAGTTGTGTAAGTTTTATCAGTCCCTGGAACTTTACCAGTTTTACCTTTTTGAAGTGTAGCTACAAAACTACCAAAACCAACCAAAGAAACATTCTCTTTTTTCTCCAAAGCTTGTGTAATAGCTTCTGTAAATGCTTTTATAGCAGTTTCTGCTTCTGTTTTAGTTTTGTATTCACCACAAGATTGTACCAATTCAACAAATTGAGCTTTGTTCATAAAGTTACCTTTTAATTAGATTATACCTGAAATAATTCAGCTGGGATACTTTATAGTTTATTTGCTTAAATTTTTCTTCTTTTTATACAAAGATATGGGAAATTTATAAATTTTGTAGATTTTAGCCCTGAAATAGCTACTATTTGGAAGTTTTTAGCTTTTTTTAAAATTGAGGTTTTTCTATGAAAAGATGAGAAAAGTTGGTTTAGTTCATCTCTTTCTTGTTGTGTTAAGCTACCCACGAAAACCCTTGTGTTTATTTTTGTTGCGGAATTGTACCTTTTAAATACTTATAATTATATTATTACCTTTTTTTATAGTAATAGTTTTTGTGGTGTCTTCTAAGATAAAAACAACTTTATTTGTCTCTTTTGTTGAGTTTTGTATCTCTATTTTTGTATTTTGAGTTGAATTTATAATCCTTTTTTTCTCATTTTTAAATCTTACAATGCTTTTACTTAGAAATGAAATATCTGGTATATTGTGTTGTTTTGCATCACTGAGTTTTTTTTCAAGATGTTGAATGTCTTCTTCTATGAGTTCTAGTTTACTTATTAAAATTGGGATTTGTTTATAATCTACCGTTATGGTTGTATTTTCACTGTTTAGGTTTGTAATTTTTAAACTATTTGCACAAATGATATTTGTGTTTTCATTTAGGTTTTCTATCTCTATATTTTGTGCATAAATATCCCCACCATTAGATGAACCTATGGAAACTTTTGTTGCATTTACAATCCCGTTTTGAAGTGTATTTATGTATGCTTCACTACATCTTAGAGAACCAGAGTGTTCATTTATGGTTGCTCGTCTAGCAAACTGCATAGACGATGGTTTTGTTTGTCCATCTATATTTAGTTTAAGTGCCTGAATAATGCTGTACTCATCTGTATAACCATCTATGGAGATTATCTCTTCATTTATCTCTTCATACTTTTCTAAACGAAATTTTTTTTCCATCATTAGTATTCCAAAAGGTCACTGTAATCGTATTTTGAAAAGTCTAGATATAATCCACCACCTTTTTTTATAATTCTGATGTCATTATCATAAACATTTAAAAAATTTTGTTTTATTTTTTTTCTTTGGTTAGATTTTAAATCTAGTGTTTTTAGATACTCTTTTAATTCAACTATTTTAGGTTCATCTTTTTTTACAGTTTCAACTTCGTGTATAGTAGTTTCTAGTTGTTTTTGTTCTAGCAACATTTTGGTGTTTATGAGTTCTAGTATATTTTTTAGTTGTTCATCTTTTGAGTTGTAAAGCTGTTCTATGCGGTCTCTTTCCTCTCTTAACATCTGTTCTTTGTCGTCTATGAGTTTGTCTATTTTTGCTTCTAGTTCTATTATCTTTTCTTTTAGTTGTCTGTTTTCTTTTTGGTAAAGAGCTATGATTGTTGAAACAGTCATCTTTTGCTTTTCTGGCAGTTGTTTTTTTTGTTCATCTTGGACTATGATGTATAAATTATCATCTTCTATGATGTAGTCTAGTTTCTTTGCTCTTATTTTTGAGCTTATTACCTCTTTGGACATTTTATATCTCTTTGAATATTCATCAATAGTTAGTTTCATAGTTCATACTTCCAAAATTTTTAGTATATTTTAGCATAAAAATGTTATAATGCAGTAACAATAATTTTTTAGGAAATGGTATGAGTAAAGGTATTTTAGATATAGTTAAACCGGGTGTGTTGTTTGGTGATGATGTTTTAAAAGTTTATGAACATGCAAAAAAAGAGGGGTTTGCTATCCCAGCTGTTAATGTTGTTAGTACAGATTCTATAAACGGTGTTTTAGAGGCTGCTGCGAAAGTGAACTCTCCTGTTATTATCCAGTTTAGTAATGGTGGTGCTTCTTACTATGCTGGTAAAGGTTTGAGCAATGAAAATGAAAAAGCTGCGATAGTTGGTGCTGTGAGTGGTGCTATACATACACATATGATGGCAGAGAGCTACGGTGTACCTGTTATACTACACACAGACCATGCTGCTAAAAAACTTCTTCCATGGATAGATGCTTTGCTTGAAGCTGGTGAGGGTTACTTTAAAACTCAGGGGAAACCACTTTTTTCTTCACATATGTTAGACCTATCGGAAGAGCCTCTTGAAGAAAATATAGCTATCTCAAAAGCTTACCTTGAAAGAATGTCAAAAATCGGTATGCACATAGAGATAGAACTTGGTGTAACTGGTGGTGAAGAAGATGGTGTAGATAACACAAACATAGATAATGCACTGCTTTACACTCAACCAGAGGAGGTTGCTTTTGCCTATGAAGAGTTAAGTAAAGTTTCTAAAAACTTTACTATCGCAGCATCTTTTGGTAATGTTCACGGGGTTTATAAACCAGGTAATGTTGTTTTAACTCCAAAGATACTTGATAACTCTCAAAAATATATAGCTGAGAAATTTAACACAGATGAAAAACCTGTAAACTTTGTTTTCCACGGTGGTAGCGGTTCAGCACCACAGGAGATAAGTGAGGCCATAAGCTACGGTGTTATAAAGATGAACATAGATACAGATACTCAGTGGGCAACTTGGGCAGGTGTTAAAAACTATGTTGAAAAATACCACGACTACCTTCAAGGGCAGATAGGCAATCCAGAAGGTGAAGACAAACCAAACAAAAAATACTACGACCCAAGAAAATGGCTAAGAGCAGGGCAAGAGAGCTTAGTAGCTCGTGTAGAAGAAGCATTTAAAGACTTAAATGCACTAAACAGAAACTAAGAGTTTTTTACTCTTGGTTTTTTGTTTTCGCCTCTTTATGAACATCTTCAATACTCGAAAGGTGTTTGTTTTTTACATAGTGCTTATTTAAAAGTTGGTTTAGTTTGTTTTGGTTAAATCTCCAAAATCTTTCTTTGTCAAACTCTTTGTGTTGGGTCATTTTTTCGTGTAGTGTTTTACTGTCTGGTGCAGAGTCTAACTCTTTTAGGACTTTATACATTATATCTACAAGTGCATTGTGTGTGTCTTCACCTGTGTCGTCATCTTTTAGTGTTTCGCTTGGCATAAAAGTGTAAACTTTCCATATACCACCTATCATAGATACTACAAAAGCTATCATCATCCAAGTTGAAGTGTCAAAATCCATAAAAATCCTTTTTTCTTAGTATAGTATAATTAAACTTAAATTGTATTTTTAGTACACTTACATTTATGAATGATAAAGTATTTACAAAACCCATAAAAAAACAGTTTGAGTTTGATGAAGAGGTAGCAGAAGTTTTTGACGATATGCTACAAAGAAGTGTTCCGTTTTACAAAGAGGCTATGGAGATTACAAAGTTTTTTGTTTTAAAAAATCTTTGTAAAGATGGTTTGGTTTATGACCTTGGTTGTTCTACTGCTTCTTTACTTCTACATGTAGAAAGAGAACTTGGTTTTGATGCAAAACTTATAGGGCTTGACAACTCAGAAGCTATGCTGACTCGTGCCAAAAGGAAGTGTCAAGCATTTGGTGCTAAAAACATAAACATAGAGTATGCAGACATACTAAACTATGACTACAAAAAAGCAGATGTTTTTGTGAGCAACTACACTTTACAGTTTATACGACCACTTGTTAGGGAGGATTTGGTAAAGACCATATTTAGCTCACTTAAAGATGGTGGTGTTTTTATATTTAGCGAAAAGGTTATCTCTCATCACTCTAAATTAAACAAAGACCTCATAGAGTGTTATTACGACTTTAAAAAAGAGCAAGGTTACAGTGAGTACGAGATTATGCAAAAAAGGGAAGCTCTTGAAAATGTGCTTGTTCCATACAGTGAAGATGAGAATATAACAATGGCAAAAAACTGTGGTTTTAGCCATTGTGAAGTTGTGTTTCGCTGGGCAAATTTTGCTACTTTTATAGCTATTAAGTAAAATAGTTTTTAACTATTTTACATTTTCTTCTATCTAAATAATCCAAAATCTATTATTTTTTCATATTTGTGTGTTAAAAGTTCACATTTATTAATGCTGTTTGTATAATTACGACATTTAAGAATTAATTAAAACGGGGGGGGGTATAATGACTAAATATTATTTTTTGTGGAGATAAGTATGGGGAAAATATTAATTGTTGATGATTCTAGTCTTATTCGTTCTGTTGCATCTGGTGCAGCTGAGGAAGCTGGACACGAGCCTATTGTGGCTGAAAATGGAGAATCTGGTTTAGCAGTTTTGAGAGAACAAAAAATAGATTTAATCTTTTCAGATGTAAATATGCCAGTTATGGGTGGTTTGGAAATGGTTGAAAAAATTAAAGAAAATGAAGAATATAAATATATTCCCATTATTATGCTTACAACAGAATCAAATCCAGACTTAAAAGCAAAGGGTCAAGCTCTTGGTGTAAAGGCTTGGATGTTAAAACCGTTTAATAAAAAGAAATTTTTTATGGCTGTTAAAAAATTGATGGCGTAGTTGTTTTACTATGAAAATAGAAAAAAATGAGTTAAGTATATATGATGTTGAATCTTTACATCAAGAATTTTTAGAACTTTTTAAGCAAGATGAAATTGTTTTAGATATGCAAAATGTTACTAAGTTAGATATGAGTGTTATTCAACTGATTTTTTCTTTAAAAAAGAGTTGTGAAGAACAAACTAAAAGTTTTAAACTTACAAATGCAAGTAAAGATGTAACTGAAATTTTAAAAAGTTGTTCTTGCGATTTTTTGTTAGGTGATGAAGATGAATGAAGAGTTGGCACTATTTTTAGAAGATGTTGAAGAACAACTTACTTTTATGGAAAATGCTCTTATTTCCATACAAGAAGATGGTATAGATGCAGAGGGTATAGGAGCATTGTTTCGTGCTATGCATACCATTAAAGGTACTGCTGGTATGTTTGAGTTTACAAATGTTGTGAGTTTTGCACATACTGCTGAAAATCTTTTAAGTGAGGTTAGAGATGAAAAAGTAGAACTCACAGAGGAGATGATAGAAACTCTTTTTAAAGTAAAAGACCATGTTCAAACACTTGTAGATTTAGCAGTTGAAGGTGAAGAACTAGAAGGTTCCATAGAAACTACAAACAAACAGCTTTTAGACAGTTTAATCTCTATGCTTTCATCATCTTCACAAAAACAAGAAAGTCAAACTTCTAAAACCAGTGTAGAAACTGAACAAAATGGTTATGAAAAACTTTGGCACATATCTTTTAGATTGAAACCAAATTTCTTTTCTAGCGGGATGGATGTCATAAATATTTTAAACTTTTTTACAATGTTAGGAGATGTGGAAAAACAGCTCTTTATAGGTGATAAAGTTCCAACTATTGATGAATTAAATCCAACACAATCTTATATTGGGTATGAGATGTTGTTTAAAACAGAAAGCCCTTACGAAGAGATAGAAGAGATTTTTGAATTTGTGATAGATGATGTAGAATTGAAAATTTTTGATGCTAACGATACTTCTATTTTAGAAGAGATTTTTAAAAATGATGATACTCTTGAAAAAAAGTTATTGGATGCCAAGTTTTGTAATATTTTGGCACTTAAAGATAAAACTACACAAAAACCTCAAACAACTGCAACAATACAAACAAAAAAAATAGAGAAAAAACAAAACAAAAAAGAGCAAAAGAAAAGTTTTTCTTTGAGGGTAGATTCTACAAAAATAGACCAACTTATAAATCAAATATCTGAAATGGTTATAGCAAATGCAAAAGTAAGGCAAAGAGCAGATATTTTAGATGACACAGAACTAAGTGAATCTGCGATTGTTTTGAGTGATATGCTAGAAGAAGTTAGAACAGGTATTATGAATATACGAATGGTTCAGGTGGGAGATAGTTTTAACAAGTTTAAAAGAATCGTACACGATGTTGCAAAAAAAGTAGGTAAAGAGATAGATTTTGAGATAGTTGGTGGAGATACAGAACTAGACAAAATGGTGGTTGAAAAGATATCTGACCCACTTATGCATATGCTTAGAAATTCGATTGACCACGGTATAGAGATGCCACAAGAGAGGGAAGCTCTTGGTAAAAACAAAAAAGGTAGAGTGGTTTTAAAAACATATCCAGATGCTGGAACTATTGTTATTGAGATTAGTGATGATGGGAAAGGACTAGATAAAGAAAAAATTGTACAAAAAGCAATTACTAATGGTTTGATAACTGAAAATCATAATCTAAGTGACAAAGAGATATATAAACTAATTTTTGCTGCTGGACTCTCAACTGCTGAAAAAGTTTCAGATATATCTGGTCGTGGTGTTGGTATGGATGTTGTAAAACGAAACATAGAAGCATTAAGAGGTAGTGTTGATATAGACTCAAAACTTGGTGAGGGTAGTTTGTTTACTATTAGGTTACCACTTACTTTGGCAATTATAGATGGTTTTTTGGTTCAGTCGGGAAAAACAAAGTATATTATACCTTTGGAGATGATACAAGAGTGTATAGAACTAGATGAACACTATAAAAAAGAGATGAAAGAGAACAAGTTTATAAACCTTAGAGACTCTATGTTACCGTTGTTAGATGTAAGGGAGTTTTATAAAGAGGCACCAAGGGAGAGTGAAAGAGAAAATATAGTTGTTGTAAGGTATGGCGAGTACAAGATAGGTATGATGGTAGATGAACTTTTTGGAGAGTTCCAAACTGTTATAAAACCTTTGGGTGTAGTATTTAAAAATGTTCCAGGGATTAGTGGAGGAACTATTTTGGGAAGTGGTGAGATAGCTCTTATATTTGATATTCCAAAACTTATGGAGTATAAGATTAAAACAGAAAAAAAGGATGAAAAATGACAATAGGGAAAAGATTACTTTTAGCTATAAGTAGTATAGCTGTTGTGTTGCTTTTAGTTGGTTAT
>CAYNVR010000041.1:0-10593 GCA_964400715.1 uncultured Sulfurimonas sp. | reverse complement strand
ACTGTTCTTGAAGTGTGTGTATAGTTTTTCTGTCTTCTTCATAAAGCTCTTGTAAAGATGCCAAAGCCTCTCTTAAAAACTCATTTTCAACTCTAACCGCTTCAAGAGTTTCATCTTTTGCATCTAAAACTTTTTCATGAAGGTTTATGATAGTGCCTATCGTTTTTTCTACAAACTCTGGTTGAACTACCATCTCAGAAGTATTTTTTTCTGCGAGTTCACGAAGTTTTACCGGTACAACCTCATTTGTCCCAGTAGATGGGTCAACAAGTTTAACCCCATTTTCAACTTTCACATTAAGTTTTCCCCTTTGTATCAAGTCTTCTATCGCTTCTTGATTTAACCCTGTTAAACTTTCATACTCTTTTAAATCTATCCACTTCATAAATACTCCTACTTCATTAAAGGGGTGGTAAGGGACACAAGAGTATCCCTAATATCACATTATATGATAGTCTCTATCTCCATAGAATCCATCTCAACCTTTTTAGCTTTTGCTATACGGTCCTCTCTTAGTTTTATAGCCAACTCTTCGTTTTCAAGAGCTAACATCTGCATAGCAAGGTATGCTGAGTTTATAGCTCCTGCTTTACCTATTGCAACAGTAGCAACTGGCATTCCAGCTGGCATCTGAACAGTAGAAAGAAGAGCATCTATACCACTTAAAGCAGATGCACTCATAGGAACACCTATGATAGGTTTAACAGTTTTTGAAGACAAAACACCAGCTAAGTGTGCGGCCATACCAGCAGCAGCTATGAAAACCTGAGCACCTTTTTTCTCTGCTTGTTCTATATACTCTTTTGTTCTCTCTGGTGAGCGGTGAGCAGATGAGATTATCATCTCATAGTTTACTCCAAAAGCCTCCAAAGTATCTGAACACGACTTCATTATCTCATAATCACTTTTACTACCTATAACAATAGAAACAAATTTCATTACACTTCCTCTTTTTTTGTAAAATTATATCATAGATAAAGAGATTTTATTCCCTTTAAATTCTAAAATCTCAACTGTAACTTTTTGCCCTTCGCTAAGAACATCAGCAACATTTGCAACTCTGTTTTTTGAGATTTTAGATATATGTAAAAGCCCATCTGTTCCATCTGGCAACTCTACAAAAGCTCCAAAATCAACTATCCTCTTAACAGTTCCTTCATATTTATCACCAACTTCATATTTTATCTTTTGAACTTTTGGTTTAGAAACTATCCCCTCTATATGCTCTTTTGCACCAGCTATGCCAGATTTGTTTTTACCTGTGATTTTTACTTTACCATCTTTTTTATCTATATCTATGGCTACTTCAAACTTCTCTATAATCTCTCTTATAGTTTTTCCAGCTTGACCTATGATGTCCCCTATGAAACTTGGGTCTATGTGAAAAAAGTCTGTTGTTGGTAAAACACCATCATTAAACTCTATATTTTGTTTTGCTTCTAACATTATGTCTATAATGTGGCTTCTACCATCTTTTGCTTGGTAAAGTGCTTCTTTTAAAATATCAAGGCTTATCCCACCTAGTTTTATATCCATCTGCATAGCAGTTATGCCATCTTTTGAACCTGTTACTTTAAAGTCCATATCTCCATCATGGTCTTCAAGCCCCATAATATCTGTAAGGATTGCATAGTTTTCACCCTCACTAACCATACCCATGGCAACACCAGCTATAACATCACTTGTAGCTATATCAGCAGCACACAAAGCCATATATCCACCACAAACTGTTGCCATAGAACTTGAACCATTGCTTTCAAGTATCTCAGATACAAGTCTTATAGTCTCACCATCAAGGTTTACAATAGGCTCCAAAGCTCTTTTTGCCAAATTACCATGTCCTAACTCTCTTCTTTTTACACCTGTTATAGGAGATGCTTCACCAACAGAAAAACCTGGGAAGTTGTAGTGAACCATAAAGTTTTCATTTTTAGTTCCATCATCTGTAAGACTTTCATACATCTGCCCATCTTTTACACCACCCATAGTTAAAACAACAAGAGCCTGAGTTTGACCACGAGTAAACAAACAAGATGAATGAGCCGAAGGAAGCACATTTGTTTCTATACTAATAGGTCTAACCTCATTTAAAGCACGACCATCTGCACGAACTCTGTCGTTTAAGATTTGTGAGCGAACCTGCTCTTTTTTAACTTTTTCTATCGCAAGTTTTAACTCAGACTCCTCCCACTCCACATTCTCTTTTAAGATATTTTTTCTAAGAGTTTTAAGAGCTGTTGAGCGTTCAGATTTTGCCATCTGGTTCATAGCTTCTTTTATATCTTCCATATGGTTAGCTCTAACAAACTCAACCATCATCTCATTTAACTGATTTGCTTTTAGTTCAAGAGGTTTTATCTCTTTTTGGTATGGTAAAAATGCCTCTTCATACTTCGCATTTGCTTCAAAAAGTTTTTGTTGAGCCATATCTAAAACAGATATAAGCTCATCTTCACTCATAGCATTTGAAGAGTGTTTTGTAAGTGGCATAACACCCATTGTAGGGTCTATGGAGATATCTTCAACAACCTCAACCTCTTCACTACCCATAGTTCTCATCTCTATCATCAACAAATCATCTTTTGTTCCAGATAGATACAAGTCAAGTGTAGAGTTGTTTAACTGAGAAAGTGTAGGGTTTAAAACTATCTGTCCATCTACCTTACCAACACGGATAGCACTAACACTTCTGTTTATATCTACATCTGAAACAAAAAGTGCCGCAGATGCTGCATTTAGTGCCATAGTTTGAAGGTCAGCATCTTTATCGACAGATAAAACCATAATAGTTACCTGTATCGGGTAACCAAAACCTTTTGGAAAAAGTGGTCTTAAACTTCTATCTACTATCCTTGAAGTAAGTGTTTCAAAATCGCTCGGTTTTGTTTCCCTTTTGAAAAAACCACCTGGAATTTTACCAGCAGCATAAGTTTTTTCTATATACTGAACTGTTAGTGGTAAAAAGTCATCATCTACACTCTCACCCTCATCTACAACAACTGTTGCCAACATTACAGTGTTTCCACACTTAACCCAAGCACTACCATTTGCCTGTTTTGCTACACTTGTAAAATTATACTCTTCAACTTTGTTTTCAAGTTCTAAACTAACTTCATATTTCATTTTCTTTCCTCTAATAATTTTTCTAATTTTTTATCATCTATACTTTCAAACTCTTCATAATAAAGTGATGTTTCTACATAATCATCAATATCATAAAGAAAAAATATATCATCTGCGAACGGTTCTAGACTTTCTAAAACATCTTTTGGCACAACTGCTACTGCTATATAAACTGCTTTTGGTTTCATAGCCAAAATAGTTTTTAGTGCCACCATAAACTTTAACCCTGTTTCACTCCCCTCATCTACGAGTAAAACCACTTTATCTTTCATAGATGAAAATGGTTTACCTTTTCTGTATTGATAAATTGAACTTAATATATTTTCTTCATGTTTTCTGTGGGCTTCACCATAGATATAGTCATAACCTATCTCAAAAGCATCTACAAGTTGTTCATTTATAACTATCTCTTCACTCTCACTCACTCTTGCCAACTCACACTCTGGATTGTTTAGAGCTAAAATAGGTTCAGAAAAAAGTATGCTAACATTATTTTTTTGATTTTTAACTAAATGATTTGCAACTTCAAGACCACCACTAGAAACTGCAACAACTTCCCACTCTTCATCTTTAAGTTTTTGCATAGGTACTACATCTAAAAACTGTTTAGCTGCATCTTTTCTATCTTTTAAAATATGTTTATACTGCCCCATAACTATTCACCTTTTGATATAACCCAGCCAAACTCTGATGAATCTTTTGACATCATAGGTTTAAGAGCTACTACAAAATAGATATATCTGTCATAAACAGAATCTGAACCATCGTCTGTTAAAACAGGTCTGTTGTTTTCAACATACCTTACACCAAAATCCCAACACCTTTTTTGGTATAAAAAACTAATCTCTGAACTCTTTTTCAAATCTTTTTCAACATCATAATCATATTTCAATTTATACGAATAGTGAGAATTATATTTATATTTTAGAGATGATGAAACATAACTAGAATATCTGTCATCACCATCTACAAAACTATCTTTAAAAAGATGCGATATATCTATATCAAAACTACTATTTGAAAAAGAAAATTTACTGTAAATTTTAGAAAAAGCATTTTCAGTATAGTTATATAAAGTATTATTATATAACTTTATACTTTGTACAACTCTGTACTCTATCTCATTTTCAAGCTCACCGAGTGCATTTTCAGTATCTGAATCATTTAACCTTTGTGAAGCTCTATGGTAAAAAATTTGAGTATTATTTATATCATAAATATACTGTGAAAAATCAAATGTTAAAGAGTTGTCAACCTCTGCTATGCTATAAAATTCACAAATTGGCTCATCTCTATTTTCTGCATTACTACAAAACTCTCCATAGCTATCATAAAAACCTGTTTTTTTATCTCCACCATCAAGTATATATGTTGCACCAAAAGATACTACATGTGTATAATTTTCATACGGTTTTATAAGGTCTGTGGATAGAGTAAAAAGATGATAGTTTTTAGCATAATAACCATTTTCATATTCATAGTTTGTTTGTTTTAACTCATTACCTCTAAAATAAGTGTGTTGAGCATACAAGTTTGCTGTATATGAAAAGTTTAAATACTCATCAAACAAAGTATCTCTAAAACTCACTGGTAGATTAAAATCTGTTTGAACAACTTTTTTACCTTTGACTCTGTCTATATTGCTACTTTGTATATCTAAACTGTACAAAACTCTATTTTGCCACAAAGTTTCTAAGTAGCTATGATACTGAATAGTTGGGAGCTGTTGCAATGTTGTGTCATTGTCTTTTTTTGTCAAATCTTTATAATATTTAAAATATGTTCCATAATAGTTTTTATCATTATTGTAAAACATATTTATCTTTGAAACAATTTGTGTAGCAGTTGATTTTTCAGCTTCATCATTTACTGCTAAATTAATATAATCAACATCATTTAAATTGTTTATCTCCATATAAAGTTCTGATTGACCTTCAAGGTTTGTACCAAACAAATCATCAACTATATTTGTATGTGTATATAAAAAGTTATACCCATAGTGTGAATCATTTTGTAGGGAATTTTTCTCTACATAAGAATTTTTCTCTTTAAAATAACCTGTTGTAAAACTACCTTTTGAATTTTTACTATCTACAAACCTAAAAGTTGAGTAAATACCCTCACCTCTAAATGTTCTTATCTGCGGGTCAAATTCAAGGTCCCAATTATCTTGTTCTGCAATATATATTGGTTGTCTATAATATATACCTTCACTTGAAGAAAATCCAAAAGATGGTGTTAAAAGTCCAGTTCTTCTTGTTGTATCTAAGGAGTATCCAAACCATGGTGTATAAAAAATCATAATATCATAAATATATAACCTAGCATTATATACATTTAACCATTTTGTGTCTGTGTTATATTCAGACGAACTAAATTCTATTTGCCAAAGTGGGTCTTTTGGATTACAACCACTTACAACACCTGAGTTTATATCTATATAATGCTCATCCATCTGTGCAGTTGCAGAACTCATCCACACTTCTGAACCATTATCTAACATAAAAAATGGTTTAAATATTTTATCTTTTTTCTTAATATTTAGTTTAGCATACGAACCAAGTATCTTATAGTTATCATTATGAGTTGCTCTTATATTTTCAAACATCTCCAATATACCACTAGATTTATTATACCTAGCTCGTTTAGATGTTAAAATATAATCTTTATATATAACACTAACACCATTTGAAGCATTTATAATTGAACCATTTGTATCTATATTTGTAGCATAAATTTCTATCTTATCATCTGAAAATAAAATAGCAAAAATAAAAGAAAAAACAACAAATAATCTAAGCATTTATCACCAATGTTCTTGCTGTTTTATCGTGCAAAGTTTGTCTTGTTGGGTTGAAAAATCCCCATAAAAAACCAAGCCCATAAAAAAGTTGAGAGATTATCCTAAATACGGCTCTGTTTAGTGCCACAGCAAATCTTGGTTTGTCAAGTGTATCTACTTCTACAACTTTTATCTTCATCACTATCTTACCAACTGTTGCACCATATAAAGTTACAAAAATACTCTGATACAAAATTTTTATGAGCATAACTTCAAAAAGTATAGACTGTACCATTGAAATCATCTCTTCATTTGAGAGTGTTGAATCAAAAATAGATGGAAAAGATATAAAAACAAGCATAGAGATTAAAAAATCATCTATCATATAGGCATAAGCTCTTGTTTTTATAGGGGTTAGAGTAAGCCCTTCCCTATGAAGTTTAGTTTCTATATCTTCACTCAAATTTTATCCTTAAAGTGCTTGGTATGCTATATCTGTTCTAAATTTTTTACCAGCAAAGTGTATCTGCCCACATCTAAGGTAAGCTCTGTCTCTTGCTTCTTGTATAGTATCTCCAAGACCTACACAAACAAGCACTCTACCACCTGTTGCCATAAGTTTGTCATCTTCCAAACTAACACCAGCATAAGATACATGTGTATATTTTTCAATCTCTTCGTGAACATTTGTATCTTCTATAATCTCCGCAGGAGTTGAAGATGAGTATGGATAATTCTCACTTGCCATAACCACACCAACCGCATACTGTTTAGAAAACTCAACTTTTATATCTTTTAGTCTGTTTGTAGCAGCTTTATAAAACATATCTGACACACTTGATGTCATAAGTGGCATAAGTATCTCACACTCTGGGTCACCAAAACGAACATTAAATTCAAGAGTTATAGGCTCACCATCTACAACCATAATCCCTATGAAAAGAACACCCTCAAATGGAGCTCCCTCTTTTTTCATACCATCTAGTGTTGGACGGATAATTCTGTCTTTTACTTTTTGGTAAAGCACATCATCTACAAGTGGAGTTGGAGCATAAGCACCCATACCACCAGTATTTGGACCTTCATCATTATCTTTTAGTCTTTTGTGGTCTTGTGCAGCTTGAAGTAAAATGTAGTCATCACCATCACAAACTGCAAACATAGAAAGCTCATAACCATCTAAAAACTCTTCTACTATCACTTTTTTACCAGCATCTCCAAAGCTTTTTCCGCTAAGCATCTCACTTATAGCTTTTTTGGCTTCATCATGAGTTTGAGCTATGATTACACCTTTTCCACCACAAAGTCCATCTGCTTTTACAACGATAGGAGCTTTTAAAGTGTCTGTAAATCTAAATAAATCTTCTATGCTACTGCTTTCAATATACTTTGCTGTTGGAATGTTGTATTTTGCCAAAAAGTTTTTCATATAAACTTTTGAACCTTCAAGTTGAGCTGCTTCTTTGTTTGGTCCAAAGATAGTAAGTCCATGTGCTTTGAAAATATCTACAACACCATCAACAAGTGGTGCTTCTGGACCAACTATTGTAAGTTCTATGCCATTTTCTTTTGCAAAAATTGCTAACTCTTCGTAGTCTTTTATATCAAGATTTGTACCTAGTTTATGTGTTGCACCATTACCTGGCTGAAAAAACAACTCGTGGTTTTCTTCCTCATTATATATCGCTCTTGCGATAGAGTATTCACGACCACCAGAACCTAAAATCAAAATCTTCATATAAAAACTCCCGTACATGTAAATAAAATAAGCCCGAAAAGCCGTCACGCTAAATGGTTCGGTTCTAAAAGCCGAATTTGGGCGAAGAGAGGAAGTTATAACGGCGGCAAAATCTCGGCAGAGTTAACATACCTTCATAGTTGAGAAACTCAACCAAACGATAATGTCGACACACAAACTCCTACTTGTTCGCAATTTGAAAATGTAGAACCCTCAATTGTGCGATTACTCGGACTTCTCAGACTATAAATGTAATTATACAAAATAGTTACTTAATTTTAAACACAAGTTTGTAAATCAAACTCTATAATTTCATCTTTACATACAAGAGTTATAATGCAACCGTTTTTTGAAATAGATTTTACACCTTCTATATCTTCTAACAAAACTATCTCTTGTTTTGTTATGGGGTCAAAGGCATAAAGTGTTTCATCTTTTACGCCAAAGACTCTTCCTCCACCACAGCCATCTCCAACTATACCTTCACAACTAACTTCAAAACCACCCATCATCAAGACAATCCTCTTTTGTTTCTTTTAAAAACTCTTTATAGTTTGTTGAGTTTTTGTTTAGTTTAACATACTCATCGTAAGTAAACTCTTTAAAAGTTGCATCATCTATACATTTACAAAGTTTTGTGTCGTTACTATCTTTACATGTAGAAATCATCTCCTTTTTTTGAGACTCTTCCCACCCAACATAACTGTTGTAGTAAGGGTACAAAGCCCAGATGGCAAAACCTATGGTTAAAACTATGTTTGTAAGATACTCTTTCTTTTTTGTTTCTACATATTTTTTTACATCGTAAGATACAAGGATTAAAAACACAACCTCCAACCCTATGTTAAACCAGTCACTATCTAAAAAATCAAACATCTATTTCCTTAGTTTTTTAATCGTTTCACTACACATAACAAGCCCAAATGTAGCAGTAACACCCATAAAGCTTCCCATCTCTTTTGTGTTAACTTGTTCAGGAGAAAATACAACTTTATACTTTTTGTTAAAGCCCCTTTTTTTAAGCTCATATCTTATTTTTGAGCCAAACTTGTCCCCATAACTTTTCCATATGTCACTAACCTCAACTTGAAGTGGGTCAACCCTTTTTGCACTTCCAAAAGAGGATATAAGTTTTTTGTAACATTTTTGGGCAAGGGCTAGTTTTGCTTTTGTGTCATCTATGGCATCTAAGACAACATCAAACTTTTCAAAGTCAAACTCTTTTACCCAATCTTCATCTACCTTTTTGTCTATAATCTTTATGTTTGGGTAGTGTTTTTTTAGTGCCATAACCTTTTTCTCACCAATATGTTGTTCAGAAAAAAGTTGTCTGTTTATGTTTGTTTCATCAAATGTATCAAAATCAACTATGGTTATGTTTGTAACACCACTTTTGTAAAGACACTCTAAACAAGCACCACCAACACCACCAACACCAAGGAGCAATATATGGGCATTTTGAAGTTTTGAAAAATCCTCTTTAAAGATTTTTTTTACTCTGTCATACCTCATAACCACTCTTGTAAAGTTTTCATACTTTTATATGCACTCATATCAAGCATTATGGGAGTTATGGAAACAAATCCAGCCTCTGTTGCTTCATAGTCACTCATAGCAGTTTGATTTTCTCTTTTTGAAAAGTTTAACGGGTGAAGCCCAAGCCAGTAAAACTCCTCTCCGCGAGGATTTCTGTGCATATGAGCATCGTTTGCATAGTGTCTGTAACCAGCATAAGTTACTTTAAACTCAACATCTTTTGCATTTCGTGGAACATTTATGTTTAAAAACTCCCTTTGTGGAAGTGGAAAAGAGTTTGTCATCACTTTTTGAACTATCTCTTTTATAACTCTACATGCAAGTGAAAAATCCCCATCTGGATTTGTAAAATCCATAACTTGTGATATGGCGATGGAAGGAACACCATGTAAAACCCCCTCCATGGCACCAGCACATGTTCCAGAGTATGTTATATCTTCACCCATATTTGAGCCTCTGTTTATGCCACTTATGATAAGGTCTGGACGGCTGTGTTCAAACATTGTGCTAAGTGAAAGGTAGATACAATCAGTTGGAGTTCCATCATCAAGTTTAAAAAAGTTGTCATCTACACAAACAAATCTAAGTGGTTTTGTAAGTGTGAGTGAGTGTCCACATGCAGACTTTTCACCTGCTGGGGCTACAACTGTAACTTCAACATCTTTTAAATTTTTAAGGGTTTTTACAAGTTCTTTCAAACCTTTTGCTTCGTAGCCATCATCGTTTGTTATGAGGATTTTATACATAGATATATACTCCAAGATATTATCTTGAAATAATACTATATTTTAGTTAAAAGCAGATGAGATAGAGTTTTTACTCTATCTCAGCGTCGATAACATCGTCGTCATCTTTTTTCTTAGAAGTGTCCGCTTGTGCTTGTTCACCACCTTGATTTTGTTTATACATCTGCTCAGCCATTTTATGACTAGCTTCTGTTAAAGCTTTTACTTTCTCTTCTATCTGCTCTTTTGTAGCAGACTCATCTTTTAGAACCTCTTTTAGGTCATTGATAGCTGTTTCAATTTTTGCTTTTTCATCAGCTTCTAGTTTATCACCCATCTCTGTCATAGATTTTTCAGTTTGAGCAATAAGAGCATCTGCTTGGTTTTTCAAATCAACTAATGCTTTTCTTTTCTCATCTTCTGCTTTATGAGCTTCTGCATCAGCAACCATTTTGTTAATCTCTTCTTCACTAAGTCCAGAGCTTCCGTTGATAGTGATTTTTTGCTCTTTACCTGTTCCTTTATCTTTTGCACTAACAGTTAAGATACCATTTGCATCTATGTCAAATGTAACCTCAATTTGTGGCACACCTCTTGGAGCTGGTGGGATATCTGTAAGTTCAAAAAGACCAAGAGATTTGTTATCTTTTGCGAACTCTCTCTCACCTTGAACAACTGAGATACTAACT
>CAYNVR010000040.1:0-10618 GCA_964400715.1 uncultured Sulfurimonas sp. | reverse complement strand
TTTTAAGCCCCTTAAATAAGGGCTTTATGGGTTTTATGTAGTTTTATGGATTTAGTGGTTGTAATGATTATCAATCATTAAAATCATCTATTTTTCATCCTCTAATAAACCAAAATTTATAGGATTTTATATCAACCATATAACTACCATTTTTCATATTTTTGGTAACACATTTTGGTAACATAAAACTTTTATACGAATTATATCAGATTTAAAATTAGAGTGTTGTTTAACTTATACCTTAAAAAAGTATAATATCTCAACTTGTCAAGACCGACTATCAGTAATTTTTTATTCCTATATTTGGTTCTTTTTATCAACTATACTATATTCAAATAATCATTAAGCTTTTTGTACTATTAGTTAGTATGCTATAATAACAATTATAACATAAGGTAAAAAAAATGGCTGAGGCACCACAAGAAGAAGATATTATAATAATCGAAGATGATGAAGCTGCACAGTATGATGAAAAACAAGATGAGATTAACGATGATGAAAATCAAGAAGAAGATAAAAAGAAAAAAATAATTTTTATAGCTATTGTGATTGTTTTAATAGTAATTATATTAGCAATCGCCACTATAATCATAGTCAAAAAAACAAGACAAAACTCTAAAATAGAGTCAAATCTAACACCTATCGAAGAGAAACTTGATGAAAAAAAGGTAAAACCAGTTGAGATAAGCAAACTAGAAAATATGATAGCAAAAGCCAACTATCTATACTCAACAGGTTCAAAAGAGGAAGCACTAAACCTTTATGAACAGATAGCTATATATAGTGAAGCTATATCTCAATACAATTTAGGTGTTGCCCAACTTAAAAACAAACAATACAAACTTGCACAACAAACTTTTCAAAATGCCATAAATATAGATGAACACAGATGTGTAAGTGCCATAAATGCAGCTGTTTGTTCTCTACACTTAAAAGATGAAGAAAGTTTTAACTACTACATAGACTTAGCATACGCATACCTCCCAAATGAGATAAACTCACCACTATACTCATACTACTACACACTTATAAACTACTATAAAAACAACTACTTAGAGGCTTTAAGTGGTTTAAAACACAAAACATCAGATAAATACTCTGCAAAACAAAGATTTCTTGCAACAAAAATAAATGCTCTTTTTGGAAACAACATACAAGCTATTGAAGAGATAGAAAAAGATTTTACATCTATGGATAGTTTTTACATAGCTCTACTGTATGCAAGAGTTGGTGATTATCCAATGGCTATTAAAAACTTTGAAGATGCTCTTTTAAACAATATCCAACCTCTAAAAAGCCAACTAGCACTAGGGCTTATAAACCTAAAAGCAGGTCATATTACAGATGCTACAAAAAACATAAAAGAGGTAACAGACAAATATGAAGATGATGTTTATAAATACTACCCTGTCAAAGTTTTTCTAAAAAAATCGCTGTTTGATGAAAAACTTGCACAAAGGCACTATCGTAATATGGTTGAAAACTCAAAAGACTTAGAGTACCAAAAGATATTTTATTTTGCTCCATATAAAGTTTTTAATGCAAACAAAACCATAAGCTACATAAGAAAAGGTAATGCAAATATATTTATAGACAATGTATCCTCTGCACAAAAATATCTTAAAAAAAGTTCATCATCTTCAAGAGTTAATTATGGGATTACACAAGCTATTAAAAAAGCTCTCTCTTTCAAAATAAGAACTGCAAACAAAGAGTTACAAGAACTTGTAAAATTACAACCAAAACACTCTATTTTACACTACGACCTAGCACTTACCTATGCACAGATGGGAGATATGCCAAATGCATACAAACATTTTATCCGCTCATACCATCTAGATGCAAAAAATTATCTCTCTGGTATTTTTGCACTTATGAGTGCAGAACTTATAAACAAAAACACCACAAAACTACAATCTATCATTAAAGATTCTATACAACAAGAAGAGGACAATGAAGATACAGAGTTTTACAAAACTCTTATGGCTATAAAAACAAATGACTACTTAGCAGCTATTGACTGGCTAGACAATACTTATGAGCAAAAACCATTATATCTAGCCATAGATACCATATTAGCTCTAAAATTAAACAGAATAGACATAGCACAAAAAGCATCTAGGAAGCTAACACTTTTACTACCAGAAGATATACTTCCACACATACTATACATAGACTCAAAATTTGGTATGCTAGATAATATCGAATATGCAAAACAGGTAAATAGTTATCTAAAAAAACAAAACTTCCATCTAAATGACCTCTATTTTGGACCATATATAACAAGATATACTTACATACAAGAAAAACTACTTACAGGACAACTTTACTTTCTAAGACAAAAACTAAAAAATGTTTTAGAAACATCTAGTGAATACAAAGAAGATATAGTTTATACACTTGCCCTTGCATCTTTTTATGGTGGTGCATTTGAAGAGTCATACACACTTTACAACCAGATTATTGACCAGTTTAAAATAAGAGATGCAAAAACACTGTTTTTAGCAGGTGTTGCTTCAACCGCAGCGAACCACCATGCAAATGCCATAGCACTTTTTGAACTATCAAAGATGAAAAATCCAGATTTTTATGAGAGTCGTTATGCACTAGGCTTGTTGTACTTAGAGATAAACAACAACGAAGGAGCAACTATACAGTTTGCAAGGATAAGAAAAAATCAGTTTATATCTAACTACTTTGATTTTAATATAGATACAAACCGATTACTAGTGACTACAAAAAATAACCAATAAGAGTTTTAGATGAGATAGTTTGAGAACCAACAGAAACATTTAATCTAAAATTTGAAGGAAGATAGATAGATGTTACACCTTTTAACATAAAGCCATATCTTTGACCTTGTAACACAGTTTTTACAACATCTACATGTAACTCATCAAAACTGTTTGTTAAAGTATGTTTTACTTTTACTTTATTACCATTTTCATCTTCAAAAATAATAGTTCCGTTTTCATTTAAACTGCCAAAAAGTTTAGAGTTTTTAGAAATTCTTGTTCCTCTTAAAACCTCTACATCTTTACATGTAGCATTAAATGGTGCTCTTAAAAATGAAATATCTCTACATGTAGTTTCTATATCTACTCTATATGCAAAATGTTTACTATCTTCAAGTTCAACTATATTTAAAACATTACCATCTGCAACAGAGACAACACTACCCTTTTCGTAGTTTATCATCTCTCTTTCGGGATTTCTAAACATATATACCAAATATACAAACAAAACAACACTTAAAAAACTTAAAATATCTAAGTCTAAAATTTCAAAAACTATAAAAGCAAAAAAAGTGTAAAGAAGGTACGAAAAACCCTCTTTTGCTATGGGTAAAAGATTTTTACTCATATTCTAGTCCTCTTTATCTTTTGACATCTTAGCATCAACTTTTAACTCTTCTTCAATGTCATCAATAGTATCTTCCACTTTTGTTTCTATACCATTTTCTTTCTCAAACTCTACAATTATCTCTCTAACCTCTTCACCAGTTATATTCTCTTTTTTGTAAAGAAGTTTTACCATATCTTCTATGGCATCACTATACTCTCTTAGTCTTTCAAGAACAGCTTCATACCTTTCTTGTAAAGATTTTTTTATAAACTCATCAACATCTTGTGCCATTTTGTCACTATACTCACGAGCAGGACCACCACCAGCACCAAGGAAAGATTGACGAGATTTTTCAAGCACCATAAGACCAGCTACATCACTCATACCATAAGTTTGAACCATAGATTTTATGATATCTGTTGCTCTTTCAAGGTCATTTCCAGCACCAGTTGAAATTTCCCCAATAAATATCTCCTCAGCAGCACGACCACCAAGTAAAACATCTACCTCTGCCCAAAGCTCATGTTGTTGCATCATAAACTTATCTTCTTCTGGTTTGTTTAGAGTGTAACCAAGAGCAGCAAGTCCACGAGGAACTATGGAAACTTTTGAAACTTTTTTAGCACCTTTTGTAGTCTCTGCTAAAAGAGCATGACCGCTTTCGTGGTAAGCTACTATCTTTTTCTCTTTTGGATTTATACGACGAGATTTTTTAGCAAGACCTGCCAATGCTCTCTCAACAGACTCAAACAAATCTTTTTGTTTAACAGTTTTTTGACTTTTTCTACCAGCTAAGAGTGCAGCTTCATTTACAACATTTGCCAAATCTGCCCCAGCCAAACCAGCAGTTAAACGAGCCACCTCTTCTATCTCTACATCGTCATCCATTTTTACATTTTTCATATGAACTTTCAAGATTTTAACACGACCCTCAAAGTCTGGTTTGTCAACCAACACTTGTCTGTCAAACCTACCTGGTCTCATAAGAGCTTGGTCTAAAATCTCTGGTCTGTTTGTAGCAGCTAAGATAATCACAGGAGTATCTGTCCCAAACCCATCCATCTCTGCTAAGAGTTGGTTAAGAGTTTGTTCTCTTTCATCATTTCCACCCATCATACCACCAGAAGCACGACTCTTACCTATGGCATCTATCTCATCTATAAATATAATAGACGGTGCATCTTTTTTAGCTTGTTCAAACAAGTCTCTAACTCTTGCAGCACCAACACCCACAAACATCTCTATAAAACTACTACCACTTACAGAGAAAAACGGAACTTCCGCTTCCCCAGCAACAGCTTTTGCCAAAAGAGTTTTACCAGTTCCTGGACTACCAACAAGTAACACACCTTTTGGTATCTTTGCCCCTATCTCTACATATCTTGCAGGGTATTTTAAAAAGTCAACTATCTCTTGAACTTCCTCTTTTGCTTCCTCTACACCAGCAACATCTTCAAACTTTGTTTTTGGCTTTTCAGAGTTGACCATATTTTTTGAACCACCCATACCAAGTATGCCACTACCCATACTTTTTTGCATACGACCAGCAAAAAACATCCAAAGCCCCATAATGATAAGAAACGGGAAAAGCCAACCAAACATCTCTGTAAACCAGTTTGTTTCACTAAAACCACTATACTCTATGTGTTGCTTATCAAGCTCTGTTATGAGGTTAGAATCTCCAGCTACCCGTCTTGTTGTATAAAGCATAGAACCATCAGCAGACTTCGCTTTTATATATGTTTGACCAATATCAACTTTACTTATACTTTTTGAAGCTATCAAAGATTTTAACTCTGAGTAGCTTATCTGTTTAACTCTTGTTGTAGTCGTAGAGCCAGATAACCCATTGTTTGCCGTATCTCCAACTAAAACCTTGAAAAGTAAAATAACAACAACCGAAAAAATCGCAAAAGTTATTAGCGGATTTTGGTTAAAAAAGTTGTTATCGTTTTTATTTTGTTCATTGTTTGCCATATTATTTATTTATACCCTTTTTCAAAATTAGTGTTATCCACTCATCTTGTGATATTCTCTCAACCACTTCACAATCTTTATAAAATTTTAAAACTTTATCTTCATATTTATCTAAGATTCCAGATAAAATTAAAATCGCTCCATCTTTCATAACTTTTTTCAAATCATTTGCTATAAAAGTTAAAACATCTGCCACTATGTTTGCAACAACAACATCATAAGTTGATTTTGCCAAAGAACAAGAACCTTCCCAAACATTATTAAACTCTACGCCATTCATTTGAGCATTTTCAAGTGTGTTGCTAACAGAGATGGGGTCAGTATCACAAGCATCAACTTTTGCACCAAGTTTTAATGCACCTATGCCAAGTATCCCGCTACCACAACCAACATCTATAACATCATCACCCTCTTTTACATATTTTGAGATAGCTTTTAGAGATGAAGCTGTTGTTGGATGATGTCCTGTTCCAAAGGCAAGTGCAGGATTTATAGCTATATTTATGAGATTTTGAGATGGTTCATTCCAAACAGGATGGATAAAAAATTTATCTATTTGAAGAGATGTTATACTCTCTTGATAACTTTTCACCCAATCACTATTTTTTAGTTTTTTTTGTGTTGTTTCTAGCTCTATTGTTTCACCAAGTGCTTTTTGCAAAGCTTCACAAAACTGTTCAAGCCCCCAAGCGATAGTTTCTAGGTCATCTTCACTGCGGATTATAAAACCATCTTCTGTCTCTTCAAACCCAACAGGAAGAGTATCTGACAAAAAGTCTGCAAAAAGATTTTTATGAGAAGAAACTTTAACTACTAACTCAAAGTAGTATTCTTCCATTATTCAGCAACACCCATCACAGCACCAAGTTTCTCTTTTAAAACTTGTGGAGTAAATGGTTTAACTATGTAGTTATTTACACCCGCTTTAAGAGCTGTAATAACCTCAGCTTTACCACCCTCAGTTGTTACCATAATGATAGGTAAATCTTTAAACCTTTCATCTGCACGAACTTTTTTAACAAGTTCCAAACCATTCATCTCTGGCATATTCCAGTCAGTAATTAGCATCTCAACTTCTGGGTTTGAGTCTAACTGGTTCCACCCTTCAACACCATCTGCACCTTCTAAAACATCTTTATAACCAAGACGAGCCAAAGTATTTTTTATAATACGACGCATTGTAGAGCTATCATCAACTACTAATAATTTCAACTGAAATCCTTTTTTATAAAATTTTATAAATTAACTGACATATCATATCAAATTTTTGTTTGCTTTACTATTAATCCAGACTTTTAAACATTTTTGCTAAGTCAAGTGTTCCTTCGTAGTATGCTTTTCCTATAATCACACCATCTATGCCACCACACTTTTGAAGAGCATAAATATCTTCTTCATCTTTTACACCACCACTTGCTATGGTAGCCACACCACTTGCATCTGCTATACTTTTTGTAAACTCAACATTTACACCACTAAGTGTTCCATCTCTTCCAACATCAGTACAGATAATAGCCTCAACACCAGCATCTGCAAACTCACGAGCCAAGTCTGTTGCTTTCATAGAGCTTACTTCACCCCAACCCTCAACAGCTACATAACCATCTATGGCATCTATGCCAACAGCTATGGGATACTTTTTGGCCATATCTTTTACAAACTGAGGGTCTTTAACTGCTATGGAACCAAGTATAATTCTGTCTATGCCTATCTCCAACATCTTTTTGATAGTCTCTTCATCACGAATCCCACCACCGAGTTCAAGTTTTACATTGCAGTTTTCTCTTATCTTTATAATCTGTTCTAAATTTTTTGGCTCACCTGCAAATGCACCGTTTAAATCAACCAAGTGCACCCACTCAGCCCCCATCTCTTCAAACTTTTTTACAAGCTCATACGGTTCATTTGAGTATATCTTCGCACTCTCCATCAAACCTTTTGTAAGGCGAACCGCCTGTCCATCTTTTAAATCTATCGCTGGGTATAGTGTCATCTTTTTCCTTTACAAATTTATAAAATTTTCTAAAATTTTCAGCCCGTTTTTATGGCTTTTTTCTGGGTGGGGTTGAATCCCCATTATGTTGTTGTGAGCAACCGCAGATGTAAACTTGTAACCATAGTATGTTTCACCTATGATGTCTGCTTCATCGCTACACTCTACATGATAGGTATGCACAAAGTAAAGATAGTGTTCATCATCTAACCCTTCAAAAAGTTTATGCTCTTTTGTAAACATCTTGTTCCAACCCATATGTGGGATTTTTAAATTTTCTTCAAATTTTGAACTATCAAACTTTTTTACAGCACCTTTTATGAGTCCCAAACCTTGATGGTTTCCAAACTCCTCACTACTTTCAAACAAAAGTTGCATACCCAAACATATGCCAAGCATAGGTTTACCACTCTTAGCGAACTCTTTTAAGGGTTCTACCATATCCATAGTTTTTAGGTGTTCCATAGCATCTCCAAATGCTCCTACACCTGGTAAAATCAGTTTGTCATAACTACCAAACTTTGTTGGGTTACTCTCCACAACTACATCTTCACCAAGTTTTGCAAAAGCATTTTTAACACTCGCTAAGTTTCCCATATTGTAATCAACAATCGCTATCATATCTTTACTCTTCTACCTTTAATTTTGTAAATTTTATATAAACTGCCAAACTTATAAGCAAAATCGATACCCCACCCATTATAAAGATGGCATAGGTTAGTTTGTCTGGGTCTGTGATGGCAAACTTAAACACCAACATAAGCGACTCTATGGAGAGTGCTATGATGATAGAACCTATAAACTTAACCATGGTTTTGTGTGGGCCAGAGATGTTATGCTCCTTGTGTTGCCCTATAACTTCTTCCTCTATGAGAGTTTTTGACAAATCAAAAATCGCCAAAGAGAGAGTTAGCAAAATGGTGGACTTAAACATATACTCCACCTTTAAACCTGTTGAAGCAACATCTATAAAACTTGTAATACCATGAGTAAAAAGTAAAAAAGAGATACTTATGAGAGCAAATGCAAAAAGCCCGTATGAGTACTTAAAAAGTTTATCAAAAAAGCTATCTATTTTGTTAAAACGAGATACTGCCAAAACCTCATCGAGTGGCATATCTAAACAAGCTACATACTTCAACACACCATTTTCATCAAAAATCGGTGCAGAAGCAGTTATGGTAAGCTCACCTGTTATGAGAGATGGGTAAGGGTCTGTTATGGTACATCTTTGCTCTTTTACAGCTCTGTAATAGTATGCTCTGTTTGCTCTTATCTTCCCAATATCATCTAAATGTTTTTCATCTTGTGTATATGTAGGGGAAACCTGCACACCTTTATGGTCTAAAAGATAAACCCCTTCACAATGCTCCAAATCTGCTTTTATCTTTACCAAATGAGGTAAAATCATATCAACAGTTATATCTGGAATACGGTTTGGTATATTTTTAGAAAAAAGGTAACAAAAATATGCTCTTGCTTTTGTTCTCAAATCTGCAAAGTTTTGAATATCTGAAACTCTCATACTCCACTCCCTTAGTTTATGTGGGATTATAGCACATTATAATTTAATTCTTTTTCAGAACTTTTACTGAGCAAGATTTAATTTAAATTTTTTATAATAAAAACAAACCTACTTCCTGCTACACTCATTAGTTCTGGCTTCAAACAGTTTTAATATAGTAAAGAAAAAAGCTGTTATGGCTGGGCCAAGTATCATCCCCCAAAAACCAAATGTGCTAAGTCCTGCTATGATAGCAAAAAAGATAACAAGCTCATTCATAGATGACTCATTCTCTTTTAAAAGTCTTTTGTTTATATCTTTGATGATAAGAGGTTTTATGAAAGTATCTGCTATGATAGATATAACAACAATAGAATAAGTAGCTATAAAAACTGCACTGCCTTGATGCCCTTGTGATAGTTCATAAAGTGTAAAAGGTAACCACATCAAAGCCCCACCAACAACAGGTATGAGAGAAGCAAAACCATACATTATGCCAAACAACAAACCATTATACCCCATAAAAGAGATAGCCACACCAAACAATATACCCTCAAATATAGCTGTTACCAAAATGGAGTAAAACACAACACTCATAACAGATGAAAGCTCTTTTGAAAGTAGTGTTGTCTCCTCAACAGACATCTGTACAATCCTCTTAAAAAAAGCAACTATATGTGAAGCATTGTACTGAGCAAAAAAGTAAAAAACTATAACTAAAAATGCATTTTTCACAAATCCAGCACTAAATGCACCTATTTTACCAGCCATAGAAAGAGCTGAGGCTGTTAAGTTGTTAATATCTATCTCTTTAATAATATCCGCTGTATATGGTTTTATAAAAAGTAAATATTCTGGTGGATTTATCAAAAAAGCATCTATGCTATTCTTTAAACCTATCAAAGCTGTTTTGTCTATCGCTTGAAGTTTTACACTAAGTGTTGCCAAAAAGTATCCAAGTGGAGCAAAAAACAAAAGTGCCAACAAAAAGCTTGAAAGCATAGCAGAGAGTAAGTTTGAGTTTAACTTCTTCTCAAAATAATCTTGTATATTTGATGTAGATATAGCCAAAAGTGCAGCTATGGTCATAACTAACAAAAATGGAGCATAAAGTAAGTACATCCAGTAAAGTGCTGTTACAAAAAGTATGGCTACAAAATACTGAGGTTTCATCTCAAACTCTCCTCTTCACATATAAAAGGTCTGTTAAGTGCTTCATAGCTGTTAAGAGTTGCTTTTCTCCCTTTTGCTGTTCTTTGTATGTAACCATTTGCTATGAGATATGGTTCTAAAACATCTTCAACTGTTCCCTCATCTTCACTAAGCATAGCAGCTATGGTGCTAAGCCCCATTGGTTTTCCTTTTGCTTCTACTAAAAGTTCTAAAAGTCGTATATCCATCTCATCAAAACCATTTTCATTTATGCCAAGTTCATCAAGAGCATACTTCGTTCTTTGTTTGTTTATAACATCTTCATTTGCAACATCTGCAAAATCACGAACACGACGAAGCAGTCTAAGAGCTATACGGGGTGTCCCTCTACTTCTTCTTGCTATCTCCAAAGAGGCCTCTTTTTCTATCTCTTTGTCCATCTTGTTAGATGCCTGAGAGATAATCTTTGCCAACTCATCTGGTGTATAAAACTGCATACGAAAGTTCATCCCAAATCTGTCACGAAGTGGGTTTGAAAGCATACCTGCACGAGTTGTAGCACCTATGAGGGTAAATCGTGGTAAGTCTATCTTGACAGTTTGAGCTGCTGGTCCACTCCCTATGATGATGTCAAGTCTAAAATCTTC
>CAYNVR010000039.1:0-10738 GCA_964400715.1 uncultured Sulfurimonas sp. | reverse complement strand
CACTCTTTGTGTATGAAAGTGTTCTCTTTTATGATGTATGTTACATCTATGTATGTGCTTAAAACTTTCGCAAGTTTTGTAGCAGCCAACTCCATACCACCTATGTGGTGAGACAGACATATAACTGCTGTATTTTGTTTGTTTAGTTCCAAGAGTTTTTCCTTAGCTCTTCTATGTACTCTTTTATGGTTCTTTTTGGTTTCCAGCCAAGAGCTTCTGTTTTTGCTGTTAAAACATCTGCACTCATACGGTTACCCTTTCTCTCTGGTAGCATTTGTATCTCTCCACCAAACATCTCAGCTATCTCTTTTATAGTGTAAGCTTCTGGGCTACCTATGCCAAACTCATCTCCATAACCATTTTCACCTACAAGAACCAAACCATCTATGATGTCATCTATGTGTGTAAAGTTTCTTTTTTGTGTTCCTGGGCTTACAATGGTTAGTGGCTCGTTGTTTTTCATCTTCTCTTTAAAAAGTGCTATGAGAGTGGCATATTTACCAGTTTGTATCTCTCGTGGGCCATATACATTGTAAAAATATGTGATAGCATAAGGAACATTAAACCAAGAACCGTAGTTCATAACAAGTTCTGTATTTGAGGCTTTTGTCCAAGCATATGGTGAAGCACTACGACCAAGCCCACCATCTCCAAACTTTGTTGAACTACCTGCATAGAGTATCTTACAACCAGCTTTTCTTGCAAACTCTAAAACTGCGAAAATCCCATCTTTGTTGTATTGCCAAACTTGTTGTATGTCGTCAAAACTTTGCTCAACTCTGCTGTATTCACCAAGGTGGTAAATCATATATGGCATAAAATCTACCAAAGAGGCTATATCTTTTGTTTCACCCTCTATGTATGTTACATTTTCTACATGGTTGTCCCTGCTACCTGTAAAGTAGTTATCAAGTGAGTAAACATCATACCCCTCTTTTGTAAGTCTTTCACAAAGATGACTCCCTATAAAACCAGCACCACCAGTAACTAAAATCTTTTTCATAAAATGCTATCCCTCTCAAAAAGTTCCTAATTATATTTAATTCTTAATTAAAAATAGTATAATTAGGAATGGAAAAAAATTATCACTTCAACTTTTCACTAAATTTTTTGTACAGTTTGTTAAAACTGTTTTTTATTGTTTTATTTTTTTTAACACTTAGCAGAGTATCTCTCTTTTTGAGTTATGAGAGTTTTTCAAACTTTGAACTTAGTGAGGTTTTTAGTGCCTTTTTACTTGGTTTTAGGCTTGATGCAAGTTTGATGGCTTACATATTTGCTCCTCCTGTTTTGGTGAGTTTTTTTGTTTGGCTTTTTAGAGTTAAGTTTTTACACAGGTTTTTATACCCTGTTTTTAGGTTTTACTTTACAACTGTTTTTAATCTTATTGTGTTTTTATATCTTACAGATTATGCCTACTTCTCCTTTTTTGGGGAGCATTCTACCCTTATGATATTTGGTGTGTTTGATGATGATACATCGGCACTCATACAAACAGCACTCAAAAACTACAATGTTACACTTGTTGGATTTGTTGTTTTTGTGTTGTTGGTTTTAAACTATGTAGTTGTAAAAAAGGTTTTAAAACAAGAAGATAGACTCAAATCTGAGTTTGGTTTTTTGAAACAGATTGCTTTTTTTCTTTTTGTTATACTCTTAACAGCCATCACAATCAGAGGCTCATTTGGGCTTTTTCCACTTGCTTACAACACACCAGACCCAACACCACAACAGTTTTTGAACAAAATCTCAAAAAACCCTGTGTTTGCTTTGGTTGATTCTTATGTGGCTTATGAAAAAAGTAAAAACGGAAACTACGACCTCATAAAACAGATGGGTTACAAAGGGCATATAAAAGATGCTTTTGCTCTACATGTAGGAAAAAAAATAGATGAAAAAAACTTGCTAAAAAACATAAACTACACAACAAAACAGAACCTACATGTAGAGAAAAACCCTCCACATGTAGTGGTTGTTATGGTTGAGAGTTTTGGTATGCCCATACTTAGTTACCAGTCAAAAGAGTTTGACATTATGGGGCATTTGCAAAAACATTTTAAAGAAGATACAGTTTTTAAACACTTCATATCTGCTTCAAATGGAACCATAGCTTCACTTGAACCAGTGCTTTTAAACATAACAGCCAGACCAAAATCTACACCGTTTGGGCAAGGCAAATACCTAAACACATCTTTTTATGAAGCGAGTGCGAAGGTTTACCAAAAAGCTGGGTATGAAACCACTTTTGTTTACGGTGGAGATTTGTCTTGGAGAAATGTAGGGAACTTTTTAAAAAGGCAAGGGTTTGACAATGTTGAGGGTAAAAAAAAGATAGCAAAAACACTTGGTAAAAATGTGGAAGATATATCTCACGACTGGGGTGTGTTTGATGAGTATCTACATAAATATGTGGAACAAAAACTAAAAAATGCGAAAAAACCACAGTTTATATTTGTGTTGACTACAAACAACCATCCACCATACACAGTTCCAAAAGGTTACAAATCTCACTCGCTTGTTTTTTCAAAAGAGTTGAAAAAACATCTAACGGGAGATATAAAGTTAGCTTACAAAAGGTTTAGAGACTATGCTTATGCTCTTGATAGTTTGGGAGTGTTTTTAGACAACATAAAAAACTCAAACCTTGCGAACAACACAGTGGTTGCCATAACAGCAGACAACAACACAGTTGAGGGGATAATGAAATACGATGACTACTACAACACAACAAAGCTCATACCTTTTTATCTGTATCTGCCACCATACTTAAAACAAAACATAGATGAAGATGTTCCATCATCGCATAAAGATTTGTTTCCAACTTTGTATAATCTAACTTTGAGTGGTGTAAACTATACAGCCATAGGAACAAACCTTTTAGATAAAACAAAACTTCATTGTGGGTTCAATGATGATGGTGTCATCATCTCAAAAGATGGAGCATTTAAGTTTGGCAAAGCAAAGAGTGAGGCTCAAAAAGAGTGTCAAGACTACTACAAAGCTACACTTAGTGTAACTGAGTATCTTATAAAACATCAAAAAGGCAGATAATTGAAAGCGGTATTTAAAAGATTTTGGCCATATATAAAAGAGTATAAATTTCAATATATGTTAGTTCTTTTTGGAGCTATCTTAACAGTGTTGGCAACAACTGCGACAGCTCACATTATGAAACCTTTGATGGATGAGATGTTTATAAACAAAGAAGAGAGTATGCTCTACCTCATACCAGCTGGACTTGTTGGTATATATTTTTTAAAATCTGTTGGAAGATATATACAGTCTGTTTTTATGAACTACATAGGTCAACATATAATGGCAAGACTAAGGGAGATTTTGCTTAAAAAAATCATAACCGCAGATATGAGCTTTTTGTATAAAAACAGAAGTGGGGAGCTCATATCAAGAGTTATAAACGACATAGGGAAGATTGAGTATTTTGTGTCAAATATGCTTCCAGAACTTTTTAGAGAGGTTTTAACTGTTGTTGCTCTCATAGGTTATGTTATCTACTTAAATGCGACACTCTCTTTTTATGCTTTGATTTTGGTACCACTTGTTATCTACCCACTTATGCTCATAGCTAAAAAACTAAAAAAATATGCCCACCGCTCACAAGAAAAGAGTGCAGATGTTGTTACAAGGCTTACAGAAGTTTTTAACAACTCAGAGATAATCAAAGCAAATGCAACAGAAGATTATGAGCTAAAAAGGTTTAGCGAACATAACTGGAAGTTTTTTAAAGTAAATATGAAAGCGGTTTATGTTGGTGAGATAGTCTCCCCTATGATGGAGATAATAGGTGCTGGTGGTTTGGCTATGGTTATATTTGTAGGTGGGCATGAGGTTTATGAAAACCGTATGAGTGTTGGGGAGTTTACAGCTTTTTTAACAGCTGTTGGACTTGTTTTTCAACCTATTCGTCGCATAAGCTCCATCTACCGTAGAGTTCAAGAAGCCGTAGCAGCAAGTGAGAGAGTTTTTAGTGTGTTAGATACTCCAAACCTCATAACAGATGGTAAAGAGGTTTTAGATGAAGATATAAAAAGTATAGAGTATAAAGGTGTAACACTTATGTATGAAGACAGTTATGCTCTAAAAGATATAAATATATCTATAACATCTGGGCAAAATATAGCTTTGGTAGGAGACAGTGGTGGTGGAAAATCTACTTTTATAAGTATGCTACTTCGTTTTTACGACCCAGACAGTGGAGAGGTTTGCATAAATGGAAAAGATATAAAAACTTTTACACAAAAATCTCTAAAACATCACATCTCTTTTGTAACTCAGAGGATATACATCTTCCAAGATACACTTTGTGCAAATGTAGCTTACGGAGAAGATGAGATAGATGAAAAAAGAGTTTATGAAGCCCTAAAACTCGCAGATGCCTCAGAGTTTGTAAACTCTCTTGATGATGGGATACACACTATGATGGAGGAGTTTGGAGCAAACCTCTCAGGTGGACAAAGACAAAGGATAGCCATAGCAAGAGCCATCTACAAACACTCATCTTTACTACTTTTTGATGAAGCAACATCCGCACTTGACAACGAAAGTGAAAAAAGGATACAACAAGCACTAAATGAGTACACAAAAGACAAAATCACCATCACAATAGCTCATAGACTAAGCACCATAGAAAATGCAGACAAAATCTTAGTAATGCAAAAAGGTCGCATAGTAGATAGTGGCACACACAAAGAGTTGCTACAAAACTCAAAAGTTTACCAAAGGTTGGCTGGGGAGCTAAATAAAAAATAAAGGAAAAAAATGAAATTAAGTGTAATTATTGCTGTATATAAAGATATAGAAGCATTAAATCTTATGATAAATGCTTTAAAAAAACAAACTTATAAAAACTTTGAGGTTATTGTAGCCGAGGACAATAACTCTGATGAGATGAAACAATATATAAAATCTATAAATGGCATAGATGTTAAACATACTTTTCAAGAAGATTTAGGTGTAAGAAAATCTCGTTCTCAAAATAATGCTATTTTAAAAAGTAGTGGAGAGTATCTTGTATTTTTAGATGGAGATATGATACCTTATACAACATTTTTAGAAGGTCATGTTAGTTTAGCAAAAGATGGGTATGTTTTATCTGGAAGAAGAGTAAACTTAGATGAAACTTTTACTAAAAAATTTAGAAGTGGTGAGTTAGACCCTGAACAACTTGAAAAACACTATTTTAGTATGGGTTTACCTTTAATGTTTAATAAAGAATCAAGGTATGAACAAGGGATATACATAAATCCAAACTCATTTATCTACAAAACATTTATAGCAAATAGAAAAAGAAATGTAAAACTTTTAGGTTGTAATTTTTCATGTTTTAAAAAAGATATGGTTGCCATAAATGGGTTTGATGAAAGTTATGGTGAATCTTCTTTGTCTGATGATATGGATTTAGATTGGAGATTTAAAGCTTATGGATTAAAATTTTTATCTTGCAAAAACGTTGCCAATGCTTTTCATTTGTATCATAAAAAGCAAAACAACCCAACATCAAAAGAGAAAAGAGAGATGTTTTTAAATAATCAAAAAAACAATAAATATATTTGTGATTTTGGTTTGAGTACACATTAAATTTTAGATAAGATGTATTCCACCCTTTTTATATCTGTATGAAAAGTGTGCATCTTATTTAGAGCATTTTTAGCTATTTGTTCTCTTTTTGAATCATTTTTGAGATAAAAATTACATAAGTCTTCTATATCTGTTGTTTTAGTAAAAAATACTGCTTCCTTTTCGTGTTCAAAATTATTGGGTATCACAATATCTAACTTTTGACTTAGCATAAATCCACCTATGGCTGGAACTTCCCAGTATCTCATTGTATCCCAGCCACCACCTCGGACATTGATAACAATTTTACAATTTCCTAACTCTTCAAGATAGAACAAACCTTTTCTTTTGTATTTACTAAATTTTTGATTTTTAGTAGTTCCATTTGATTGACAGTCAAACTTATCTTCTAAAAAATTTAAAACCTCTGTTCTAAATGGATGAGATTCAACAGCCCAAAAAGAAACATCATATTTGTAGTTCTTAGTTTTAGTATAAAAATTTTTAGGGAGTTTATCAAAATTAAATGACATTGGTAGTGGAAATACATTGTCATCATATTTTTTACCTATAATTACTTCTCTTTTAAAAATATAATCAAATGGTCTTATGGATATTGCTTTGTTAAAAAGTTCATTGTGATGTTTTAAAATCAAATCACTACCTATATCTTCTCCATCTCCACCATCTAAAAAAATTATAGGTGTATTTTTTGGTATTTTATGAGCTATACTTATGTATGTTTCAAATGTTTCTTTTTTTGCAGAAGCTAAAAAAATGAGGTCAAAAGTTTTAAAATTTATATTTAAACTGTTAAATAAAGATGTAATTACACCTCCCATATATCCTAGGTTCTTAGGGTATTCCTTATATGGTATATGGTATTTTTTATTCCATTTAAAATCAACAACATTAGAAATACCAAATTTTTTAACTAAACCGCTATAAGTTAAATCTTGAACATAATCTGCTGAACTATCGTTAATATATAGTATTTTCATTGTTTTCCTTTTTTAAATACCATTTTATAGTTTTTAAAATACCACTTTCAAAGTTTTCTTTTGCTTTCCAACCAAGTTGAGTTTGTATTTTTGTGGCATCTATCGCATATCTTCTGTCGTGTCCGGCTCTATCTTGCACAAAAATTATAAGCTCTGTGTAGCTTTGTATGTTTTTAGATTTTAATTTACCATTTTGTTTGACTGGTGAGAGTTTATCTAAGATTTTACATATTGTATTTACAATCTCTATATTTGTTCTTTCGTTGTTTCCACCTATATTATAAGTTTCACCCATCTTTCCACTGTGAAAAACTTTATCTATGCCTGAGCAATGGTCTTTTACATATAACCAATCTCTAACATTTAAACCATCCCCATATATAGGTATTTTATCTCCTTGTAAAGCATTTTTAATAATCACTGGTATAAGTTTTTCATTATGTTGTTTTGGACCATAATTGTTTGAACAGTTTGTAATAACACAATTCATACCATAGGTATTACAATAACTCCTCACTACCATATCTGAACTTGCTTTACTCGCAGAGTATGGGGAGTTTGGAGCATATGGAGTTGTTTCTGTAAATAGGTCTGTATCATTTAATGAGCCATAAACCTCATCGGTTGATATATGATGAAACCTACATTTTTTATACTTTTTTTTAATTTTAAATGGTTTTTTAAACCATTGTTTGTATGCTACATCTATGAGTGTAAAAGTTCCTTCTACATTTGTTTTTATAAAAACATCTGGATTTTTTATGGAATTATCTACATGTGATTCAGCCGCAAAATGTATAACACCTTTAATGTCAAACTCTTTAAAAATATATTCTACAAGTTCTCTGTTGCAAATATCACCTTTTATAAACTTGTATCTTTTAGAATTTTCAACCTCTTTTAAATTGTTTAAATCACCCGCATAAGTAAGTAAATCTAAATTTATAATGTTATATTTTTTATACTTTTTTAAAAAATATGGTATAAAATTTGAGCCTATAAAACCTGCTCCACCAGTTATGAGTATATTTTTATTTTTCATCATTCTCTCCAATAATTTTTAAACATTTTTCTAAACTATCTTTCCAATATGGTATATCTAAATTAAAATCTTTTTTAATCTTTGACTTGTCCAATACAGAATAGTAAGGTCTTTTTGCTTTTGTTTGATATTCACTTGATGGTATGGGCAATACATTTGTATCTTTTTTAGATAAACTAAAAATCTCTTTTGCAAAGTCATACCAACTTGTAACACCCTCATTTGAATAATGGTAAATCTCAACATCTTTGTTAGTTAGCTTATCTATTGTTTTCATAACTGTATTTGCAATATCAAAGCTATATGTAGGAGTTCCTACTTGGTCGTAGATAACTTTTAAATTATCGTTGTTTTTAGATAGTTTAAGCATAGTTTTTACAAAGTTGTTTTTAAAACTGCTATATACCCAAGATGTTCTTATGATTATTGACTTAGCTGGATTTACTTCTAGCATAGCATGTTCACCATTTAGTTTTGTCTTTCCATAAATATTTAATGGGTTTGGTTTGTCATTTTCTGCATATGGTTTATAATTACATCCATCAAACACATAATCGGTAGATATGTGTATAAGAGAAATAGAAAGTTTTTTAGCAATTAGTGCTAAATTTTTTACAGCAATATTATTTAAAACATCTGCCATATCTATCTCTATTTGAGCATTTTCAACATTTGTATATGCAGAGCAGTTTACAATATGTGTTATATTGTTTTTTTGACAAAAGTTATAAACATCCTCATATTGTGTTACATCTAATGTAGTTTTATCTGTTAGATATAAGTTATGGTTAGTATATATATTTTTAAATTCACTACCAACTTGTCCATTTGAACCTATAATTAAAATATTATTCATAAAGGTTCACACCATATTCAAACAACTCCTTTACATCTTTTAGATTTGGTTGTTCTTTATCCTTTTGAGATAAAATAGGATTTTCAAACCCCCATTTTATCCCTATATCTTTATCATCAAAAGCTATGCCTCTGTCTGCATCAAAGTTATAGTAGTTATCTACTTTATATGCAAATATAGTATCATCTTCCAAAGTTAAAAAGCCATGAGCAAAACCCCTTGGGATAAGAAGCTGTTTTTTATTTTTACCACTTAACTCAACTGCAACATAATTACCAAAAGTTGGGCTACCCTTTCTTATATCTACCGCAACATCTAGCACTCTACCTTGAATAACTCTTACAAGTTTTGTTTGTGCGAATGGACTAAGTTGATAATGTAAGCCTCGAAGAACACCTTTTGAACTTTTAGACTCGTTGTCTTGACAAAAATTTATCTTATATCCTAAAAACTCTTGTAGTTTATCTTCTCTAAAAGTTTCTACAAAATATCCTCTACTATCCCCATGTATTTTTGGTTCAATGAGTAAAACATCTTCTATGTTTGTATGTTTGATTTCATAACTCATAAAATTTTATCCTTCTTTTTGTGCTATTTTTAAAAGGTACTGACCATATTGGTTTTTTTGTAACGGTTTTGCAAGTTCTAAAAGTTGTTCTTTTGTAATATAGCCCATTTCAAAAGCTATCTCTTCCAAACAAGCAATTTTTAAACTTTGTCTATTTTCTATGGTTTGTATAAACATACTCGCTTCAATGAGGCTTTCATGAGTACCAGTATCAAGCCAAGCATAACCTCTACCCATCAACTCAACCTTCAATCTGTTTTCATCTAAATAAAGTTTGTTTAAATCTGTAATCTCTAATTCACCTCTTGCAGAAGGTTTTATATATTTAACTTTTTGAACAACATCATTAGGATAAAAATACAACCCAACAATCGCATAGTTTGATTTTGGATACTTTGGCTTTTCTTCAATGCTAACTACATCTCCATTATTGTTAAACTCAGCAACTCCGTACCTTTGAGGGTCGTTTACATAGTATCCAAAAACAGAAGCATTACCATTTTCAACATTTTTAATACTTGAAGATAAAAGCTCTGTTAAACCATGACCATAAAATATATTATCACCCAAAATAAGACAAACATCATCAGAGCCTATAAACTCTTTACCAAGTATAAATGCTTGTGCAAGTCCATCTGGTGATGGTTGAACTTTATATGAAAAACTCATACCTATCTCTTTCCCATCACCAAGTAGTTTTTTAAAGTTTGGCATATCATCTTCTGTTGATATTATTAAAATTTCTTTTATACCAGCTAACATCAACACAGACAAAGGATAGTATATCATAGGTTTATCATAAACAGGAACTAACTGCTTACTAACCCCTTTTGTAATTGGATACAACCTTGTACCACTACCACCTGCTAAAATAATACCCTTCATATGATATACCTTTTTTTGAAAAATTATACTAAATATAAACTTTAAAAATCCAAAGGGCTTATGAGTTTTGCTTTGTTCATCTCAGCTACTACATGTGTATATCATGGTAGTTTTAACAGATAAAAAAGGCATATAAACACTACCATACCCATCTGCTACATCTTTTTTATGCAACTCTTCCACTTTTTTTACTTGAACTTTTAACTCATCTTTAAGTTTTAGTAGCAGTGGAACAGTTCTATCTTTTAAAGATTTACTATCCCAAATGTAAACTTTATCAAACCCAAAATCTATATCTTTAATGCGAAGATTTAAAACTTCACTAATCCTAAGTCCACAACCATACATAAGTGTAACAACAAGTTGGTATATACCAGTTAGATTTTGCAACACTTTTTGAACTTCATCTTTTGTTAAAACAACAGGTATATGCTTCCTCTCCTGAGCTCTAAGAGCTTGGATATTCCACTCACTCATATCTACACCCAAAACCTCTTTGTAAAGAAATAAAATAGCAGAAAAAGCTTGATTCTGCGTAGTGGGACTAACCCTTTTTTGTGTAGCCAAAAAAGTTAAAAAACTTTCTATCTCATCTTTACCCATCTCAATAGGATGTTTTTTATTATGAAAAAATATATAATGCTTTATCCAATGTATATATGTCTTCTCAGTAGAGAAACTATAATGTTTAAATCTTATCTTATCACGAACAACATCAAGCAATTTTTTACCTTTTTGCATAAAAAACCTCCTAAACCTTTAAGGGACATTTTGTCCTTTTAATACTTTTTTTAACAATTAATACTCATAAT
>CAYNVR010000038.1:0-11080 GCA_964400715.1 uncultured Sulfurimonas sp. | reverse complement strand
AAAAAAACAGGTATAAAACTAAAACTTATTATGTTAAGAGAGTTACCAAATGGTAGCACTATGTATGAGTATGAAAAATCTATTTTAGACAAATGTAAAGAACCAACTATTTTACTTTCTTTTTCAGAGATGAATCAGATAGTTGATATAGAAACAAATGATAAAACTTTATATAAGTATTTTGATAAAAAACAAGTATTAAGCCCTGTAACATCGTATGTTCAAGGTTTTATGATGGCAGCTTTTTATGCTAAAAGTTTAGATGAGTTTATCTCTATGGCAACAACTACGGGTGGAACTATTTTGCCACTTTTGGGTCAAAAAACTAAAAAAATGTCAGCAGAAAATAAATATAGTGCAGCTATGTTTAATGGTTATCTTGATATTGCTCAACAGATAGCTAAGGCTAAAAATGTTGAACTTGGGAATGGTTTTGATAGTGAAGCAAATCAGACAAGTTTATTTTATATCAAGATATTTTTCTATGGTTTTGTTTTATATGCTATACTTATGTATATTAGAAGAACAATTTATAGAAGAAGGCATAGAGATGAGTAAATTTAGTAACGGAAAAATTTGGCCATATGCCATAGGTCTTGCTATAACAGGTGTTTTTGCACTTGGTGTTGGGACTATTATGGTAACAAGTAAAGCAGATATACAACCTAGTGATTCATATATGACATACTATCAAGATGCAGATAAAAGAGCAAATGAGTTTATAGTTGCTCGTGTAGCTTTTGATAAAAAATACAATGTTGAGTATGTGAACAATGGTATAAAACAACCAAAAAGTGATGTGAGTTTTAAAGTTACAGATAAAAATGGTAATGTTGTTAAAGATGCAAAAGTTGTTATATCTGTTAGCAGACCAGAGACAGAGATTTTTAACAAAAAGTATGACAAAGCAGAGCTAAAAGATGGTGTTTACACTTTTAGAGATGTTGAGTTTCAAAAAGCTGGAAAATGGAATATCATAGCACACATAAGTGTTGGCAAAGAGAACCGTTTTTTAAATATAAAAGTAGATACAAGAAACAACAAAGTAAAGTATTTTGACTAAAACTATTGTTTTACCAACTGCTCGTGCCATTAGGCACAAGCAGTTAGCTACAACAGATACACTTTTCCTTCCAAACTACCTAAGTATGGGTGAGTTTATATCTAAGCTTACTTTGGTTAGAGATTTTAAACCACTTGATGATGATACCCGTGTTTTACTACTTTTAGAAGCATCAGATTTTAAAGCTTTTAGCTCTTTGCAGATAGAGAGAAACTTTTTTACTTTTACTAAAAACTCTACATATATTTTTAAATTTTTTGAAGAGTTAAGTGGGGAGATGTATAATATACACAACCTTTTAGATGCAGATGTGTATGCGGAGTATGAAGAACATATAACAATTTTACAAACACTTTATGAGAGATATAAAAAGATATGTTTTGAAAAAAAGGTTTTAGACAAAATCTTTCTTCCAGAACTTTATGAGTTTAACAAAAGTTATGTGAAAAGTTTGGAAGATATAACTCTACATGTAGATGGGTATTTGACAAATTTTGAGTTAAAACTTTTACAAGAGTGTTGTGAGTATGCAAAGGTTAAACTCGTTTTTAAAACGACAAAGTTTAACCTGAAAATAGTTTCAAAACTAAATGAACTGGGTTTTGAGTTAGAAGATGGTTTTTTGTATGAGTTGGATTTTAACAACAAAAAAGTTTTAAAATCTACAAGATGTGAAAGTGTTACAAAAAATGTAAAATGTGAAAGTTTTACTCAGGAGATACTCCAAGTTGCTTTTATAAAACAAAAGGTTTATGAGTTTGTACAAAAAGGTTTTGACCCAGAGAAGATAGCTGTGATTTTGCCAAATGAAGCTATGGCACAAAAACTAAAAAGTTTTGATGAGAAGATAAACTTTAACTTTGCGATGGGTAGTTCGTTTGCAAATACTCAGTTTTTTCAAAAACTTGATGCTACATGTAGCTTTATAGAACAAAAAACAAAAGAGAATGAGGCTAGATTTTTAAGAGTTGGAGATGAGTTTTTTCAAAAGCTTGTTGAGATTTACTACAAAAGTGTAGATGAAGTTGAATTATTTGAGTTTTTGGACTCTTTGAAAGATTTTATAGATGGTAAAAATGAGTTAAAACTCTATGAGATGGAGCTTTATAAGTTTGAAAAGATAGCTCATTTTTTTCAAGGTATGAATGTAAAATCTGTTATGAAGATGTTTTTACAAAGGTTGGCATCTCTTAGCATAGATGATGTTCGTGGTGGTAAAGTAACTGTTATGGGTGTTTTAGAGACTCGTAGTGTTGAGTTTGATGGGGTTGTGATAGTTGATTTTGATGATAACAATGTCCCAAAAAAGAGTGAAAAAGATATGTTTTTAAACACTCAACTAAGACAAAATGCGAAACTACCAACAATAGCAGACAGACAAAACCTACAAAAACATTACTACCAACTCCTTTTGGAAAACTCAAAAGAGGTTTGTATATCTTATGTGGATTCAAAAGAGAGTTCACCATCTAGGTTTTTAAAACAGCTTGGCATAAAAACTAAAAATAGTTACGATGAGCTAGATTACGCCAAAATTTTATTTACACCATCTAAACAAACTATACAAAGAGATGAAGATATAGTTGTGGACTACTCTTTTAAAGATGTATTAATCTCATCTAGCAGACTAGAAACATACCTTACATGTAAAAGAAAATACTATTACAGATACATAAAAAAACTAAAACATCATGAAGTACCAAAAGATATGTCAAAAGAGTATGAAGTTGGAAATATGGTGCATTTGGCATTAAAAAATCTCTATACAAAACAAGATGGTTTTTTTGATGTTTTGGAGCTTAAATCTGCTCTTTTTAAAGAGTTGGATAATGTTTGTAAAGATAGTGAGATGGATAAATTTTTAATCTCTTTACAAAAAAAGAGGCTTGAAAAGTTTTGTGAGTATGAAGTTAGCAGGTTTAGAGATGGTTGGAGAGTGTTGGAGTGTGAAAAGAGTTTGAAAACTCCATTTTACGGACTAACACTAACAGGGCAGATAGATAGAGTAGATGTAAATGAACAAAAACTAAAAGTGCTTGATTATAAAACGGGCAGATATGAGCTTTACTCTCCAAAAACATACCAAAATGCTACAAACTTTCAACTAGAATTTTACTACCTTTTGGCAAGAGAGTTGGGTGAAGATGTTGAGTGTGCTTTTTATGATTTAAAAGATATAAAAATTGTAGATGAGAGTTTGTTAAAAGAGAAGCTTGACATTTTAACTTCACACATAAAAGATTTGCTACATGTAGAGCAGATAGAGACTCTAAGGTGTGAAGATAGTTCAGCTTGTAGAAATTGTGAGTACAAGATTATGTGTGGGGTAGAGTGATGTTTGTAAACAACTTAGCTTATGAGGCGAGTGCTGGTAGTGGAAAAACCTTTATGCTTGTTGTTCGTTATCTCTCTTTGCTTTTTAAAGGGGCAGACCCGTCTAAAATTTTGGCACTTACTTTTACAAACAAAGCTGCTTCGGAGATGCAAGAGAGGGTTATAGAGACTCTTGAAAATCTTCAAAACAAAGGGGAGCTTTTTGAGGTGGCAAAAGTTACACAGCTTAGTGTAGAGGAGCTACTTTTTAGAAGAAAAAAGATTTTAGATGAGTTTTTAAACTCAGATACAAAGATAATGACCATAGATAGTTTTTTTACACAGATTCTTCGTAAATTTTCTTTGTATGTTTCACTTATGCCAGACTTTACAACTATGGACAGCCAACACGAGGTAAAACTTTTAGACCGTTTTTTAAAAGAGGTAAGTGTTGCTGGTAAAAAAGATATACTCATAAACTTAGCTTTATTATCAGATAAAAGATTAACAAACATTTTTGAGCTTTTAGAACAGTTTTATATGAAAAAAGATGAGTTTGAGGGGTTTGAGTTTAGTCCAAAAAGCTACAAAGAGTATGAACAAGAGATTATGAAAAGTCTTGAAGTCTTAAACAACATAGCCCAAAACTGCAAAGAGGCATCAGATACTGTTAAAAACAGCTTTACAGCTAAAAGTGTAGAGGAGTTGGTTAAAAAGTCTTGGATTGTAAAAGATAGTTTAAAATACAGAACTTTTAACAAATGTTACCAACCTCAAATGGATATAGAATTAGAAAATATACAAACAAATCTTCAAAACTATTTTAGAGCAAAAGAGAGCGATTTTTTCTTTGGTTTAAATGAGTTGTTAAACATCTACATAAAAGCGAAAAAAGCTATATATGTAGATGATGGGGAGCTTAGTTTTTTTGATGTAACAGCTCTTGTTTATGAGATACTTCACAAACTAAATGACAGTGAGTTTATATATTTTAGACTAGATGCTCACATAGAACATATTTTGTTAGATGAGTTTCAAGATACAAGCATTATCCAGTACAAAATTTTAAAACCTCTCATAGATGAAACATTGTCGGGAAAAGGTGTGTTTGATGATGGCAGTTTTTTCTTTGTGGGAGATGTAAAACAGTCTATCTACCGTTTTCGCGGTGGGGTTAGTGCATTGTTTGGAAAAGTGGCACAGATACACAAAACAAAAGTGCAAAAGCTCACTACAAACTACCGCTCACAAAAAAATGTGGTTGAGTTTGTAAACCAAACATTTCAAAACAAAATCAAAAACTACACTCCACAACACACACGAGATGGTGAAGATGGTGGGTATGTTGAGGTTTTTAAAAGTGATGAGGTTGTTGGTAGTGTGGTTGTTAAACTAAAAGAGCTTTTAGAACTTGGTGCAAACCCAAACGATGTAGCTATCTTGTGTGCAACAAACAAAGATGGTGAGGTTTTAAAAACAGCCATAGAAAAGTTAAACATACCAGTTGTTACAGAAACAACTACAAAGCTCATAGAACAAAAAAGTGTAAAAGCAATCATAGAGTACTTAAAATATCTTTACTTTAAAGAGGATATCTACAAAGAAAACTTTTTTGCACTCATAGGCAAAGAGACTCAAAATATCCTACATGTAGATTTGGACAGAGTAGTTTTAAGAGATATTGTAAAAGATGTTGTGAAAAGGTATGGGCTTTTTGATGGGCATTTTCATATTGTAAAGTTTATAGATGCTATCTCAAACTACAAAGATATAGAGGCATTTTTGTTTGAGTATGAGAGGCTCTCAACTCCTAGTGCTTCATCAGACATTTTTGGTGTGAAAGTTTTGACCATACACAAGTCAAAAGGGTTGGAGTATGAACATGTCATAGTAGCAGACAGACTCTCAAAACCAAGAGGTGATACATCACCTATCATATATGAGTATGATGAGATTGTTTTAAAAGATATGTTTTTAAGAGTTTCAAAACGAGATGGTTTTGACAACATCTATGCAAATGCTTTGCAAAAAGAGAAGGTGCTATCTGGTGAAGATGGTCTAAATGCTTTGTATGTAGCTTTTACAAGGGCAAAAAGAAACCTTTTTATAGTTCAAAAATCTAAACAATCACTCTTTGAGAGTGTAGATTTAGATGAGGTAAAATACGGTGTTTTAGAGTGTAAACAACACAATGTTAAGCCTAAAAACTACCAAAAATTTAGCTACAAACCACTTTACTACGGTATGCAGACAAACTTGCTAGATGTACAAGAGCAAAACGATGAGGACCTAAAAGCTATAAACTTTGGTTTGGGTATGCACTATATGTTGGAGATGTTACAAAGTTGGGAAGAAAAAAGTATATATACCGCTAAGTGTCTAACTGTTAATAAGTTTGGTTATAATCTTGACGACAAAGAGATAGATGAGATAACAAGCAGAGTTTCAAGGTTGTTAAAAGATGAAGATTTTTTAACCCTTGTTAGTGGTAGATGTTATAAAGAACAGGGCATTAAACATAAAAACAGTTTAAAATATATAGACTTGTTGGTTGAAAATGAAGATGGGTTTGTGGTTATAGACTATAAGAGTTCAAAAAACTATGAAACACAACATAAAAAGCAGGTTTTATCTTATGTAAAAGCTGTTTGTGCCATAACATCTAAGCCCACAAAAGGGTATCTTGTCTATCTGTTAGATAACAGCATAGAGATAAAGGAAGTTGTATGAAAAAAACATTAGTGTTAGTTTTGTTGGTTGCGGTTACTATTTTTAGTGGTTGTTCTGGTGAAAAAAAGGTTGAAGACAAACCAAAAGTTACAGTAGATAGTGGAACACTGAGCTCTGGTGTGACTGTGGGTAAAGAGTTAGCAGGTTTTAGTTTTAAAAACCAGTTTGACGAAGAGGTGAAACTAGATGGTAAAGTGAAAAAAATTATCTTTGTTTTTACAAAACCAACGGGGCATTTGGTTAGAGAGTATCTAAAAAAACAGCCTAAAAACTACCTTGAAAGTAGAGAAACACTTTTCATAGCAGACATAAGTGGTATGCCATCTATCATCGCTAAGATGTTTGCTATTCCAGATATGAAAAAGAGTAGTTACTCTATTTTGCTCATAAGAGAAAAAGATAATGCAAAGATGTTTAGAAATGAACAACACAAAGATGCGGTTATGATTATATCTCTTGATAACAAAATAGTAAAAAATGTAAACTTTGTTACAAACGAAAAAGATTTAAAAGCTGAGATAGAGTAGTGGGTTTTGGTGGTGAGCTTCATAGTGCGGTTTTGAGTGAAGATGGTAGTTTTACCGCTTTTTCAAAAGAGTATAACGAACACTACCACTCTACAAAAGATGGAGCATTAAAAGAGACTTTTTACAAACATATTTACCCAGCATTTTCTAAGATGAAAAATAAACAAGAGGTTGTTATCTTAGATATATGTTTTGGTTTAGGGTTTAACACCCTAGCCACACTCCTTTTTTATAAACAAAACAATCTTACATGTAGGCTAAAAATCTACTCCCCAGAGTTGGATAAAGAGCTTGTAAAATCGTTAGTAGATTTTAAATATCCAAAAGAGTTTGAAAGTTTTACACACATCATAAAAGAGTTAAGTACAAAAGGTTTTTACAAAGACAAAGATGTTGAGGTGGAGCTTTTTTTGGGTGATGCGAGGGAGTATGTAAAAAGGTTTGAAGATTTTTTTGATGTTGTTTACCAAGATGCTTTTTCCCCTAGTGTAAACCCAGCCCTGTGGAGTATTGAGTACTTTGCCGATATATCAAAAGCTATGAAAAAAGATGGTGTTTTAACAACATATTCAACCGCTTTGGCAACACGACTAGCTTTGTGGGAAAATGGTTTTAAAATCTACCTAAACAAGGGTGAGAGTTTTAGAAACTCAACTGTTGCCTCTTTGAGTGAACTAGATGGTTTTGAGGTTGTAGATATGGAGCATAAAATTAGATGTAACCCAGATAAAAAATCTATTTCAGATAAGGAGTTGTAGTTCTTAACAAACTACAACTGATTTTATCTCAGTCATCTCCTCTATGGCAAACTTTGGACCCTCTCTTCCAACACCACTTAGTTTTACACCACCATAAGGTTGTATGTCAAATCTTAGAGTTGGCATATCGTTTATAACTATTCCACCAGCATCTAGCTCATCTATGGCTTGTTGAGTAAGTTTTAAGTTGTTTGTAAAGACAGAAAACTGTAACCCATAAGGTGAGTTGTTCATCTTAACTTTTGCTTCATCAAAATCTTTTACTTTTACAAGTGAAACAATAGGAGCAAAAACCTCTTCACAAACTATCGCCATATCATCTCTTACATCTGCCATTACACAAGGGTAAAAAATTCTTCCATCTGTTTTAACATCAAGTAAAGCTCTTGCTCCCTCTTTTATGGCACTCTCAACCCAACCTTTTGCACGAGCTACTGCATCGTCATCTATGAGTGGTCCCATAAAAGTATCATCTTCATAAGGGCTACCAACTTTTAGCTTTTTACTCTCATCTGCTATTTTTTTGGCAAACTCATCATAGATTTTTTCGTGAACATAAATCCTTTGAAGACTTATACAAACTTGTCCAGAGTTTACAAATGCACCCAAAGCACACTTTTTAGATGCTAAGTCTAAATCTGCACTCTCATCTATAAATGTAGCTGCATTTCCACCCAACTCTAAGCTTACTTTTTTTATACCTGCATTTTTTGTTATGATGTTTCCAACGGGTACACTACCTGTGAAACTAACAACTCTTGGTATATCACTTGTTATGAGTGCTGAACCAACTTCGGCATCTCCATACACAACACTTAGGGCATTTTTTATGGCAAACTCACTCTCTATGAAAAGTTTTGCAAACTTGTAAGCAGTTAGTGGAGCTTCTGGTGTTGGTTTTAGTACAACTGTATTTCCAGCAACAAGTGCAGGTGCTAGTTTGTGGGCTACAAGGTTTAGTGGAAAGTTAAAAGGTGTTATGGCTACAACAACACCAGCTGGAACTCTTTTGAAAAAAGCCATAGTCTTTTTACCAGAGTCCATAGCATCTGTGTTAATAGTCTCACCAGACATAGTTCTCATAGTTTCTGCACTAAGAGTTATAGTCTCTATGGCTCTTTGAACTTCAACCCTTGCAAAAGTTATGGGTTTTCCAACTTCATCTGTAATAGTTTTTGCTATATCTTCTTTTTGTTCAGCCAGTTTTTTAGCTACATCTAAAAGCCAGTTACATCTTTGAGCAATAGTTGTTTCTCTTGCCTCTTTTGTTGCATTTTGAGCGATTTTAAGTGCTTTTTTTGCATCATCTGCATTACATACAACAGCAGTTGAAACAACCTCTTTGCTAAATGGACTTAGTCTGTTTGAAACTTCATCTTTACTTACTTCATTTGAACCAAAAAATATGTTTGCTTTCATATAAATCTCCATTATTTTGATTTATTGTAACATAAAATTTTATAAACAGAAACCAAAAATAAAACAGCTCCAAAAACTAAAAATGAAACACCTCCATAGTAGGTCATTTTATCTTGAAATATAATCCCAAAAGATGTTGCAACCAAACCAACTGTTGAGTAGATAAGTTGTAAGTTTGATGCTCTTTGGTCTAGTAGTTCGTGTAACATGGGGACAGGTTTTTCACCAACATAAGGTGAGTAAGTATGAAACCACATTAAAAATGGGATTATCTTATAAAGGTTCGCAATTATGACAAATCCAAAAAAACCAACTAAGAGTAAAAAACTTGCAAGTTTTAAAACTATCTCATTTTGATTGTACATGTAGAGTAAAAAAAGTGTAAAAGATATGAAAAAAGATAAAAAAGCAACATAGATAGAGTTTGTCCATATATCATAAACAACTTTTTTTCTTGATTTTGCCATTTTGTATAGTTGAAAAAAGTATAAAACTATGGCTAAAACAGTAAAAAAGTATGATATTTGTTCTAGTGTTTTTGTCATAAAAAATGGTGATAAACTCATAACAACTACTGCTAATGTTATAGTTATAAAGCTTTTTAGAAACTCGTTGTCACTTATCCTTTTAGCTAAACCAAACATAGGGATAAGAACTATGGATATCCCCATAATGAGAAGTATAACAAACCCAACTAACAAACCAAACGTGTGTACTTTTATGATGTTTGTTATATCTATATCTAAAAAACCGTTAAAAGAGAGTGCCATACTAAGCCCACTTATAATCCCAACCATAAGAAAAAAGTTACTCATCTTCATAGCATTTGTTATAGCTGTTTTTCTTCTTGCTGTTTTTAGTGTTAGTAAAAATTCCAAAGCATAAATTAGCATTGTAACAAGAATAACACTACCACCAAAGAGTAAAAATTTTATACTAATATAAAATCCAACTAACATCCAAACAAGACCAAAAACAAGTGTAAGCCAAAGATACTTAAAAATTTTTATATTGTGATGGTTTGTTTCAACAACTATTGGTCCTAGTTGAGCCATAGCTGAAAATATACTAAGCATAACAAAGCCCAACATATAAAGGTGACTCCAAGCAACAGTTTTTAGGTCTAAAATATCTGTTGATGGTTCTAAAAAATAGAGTGTAAACATACTACATGCATAAAAAAAAGATGCAACCAAAAAGTATGGTTGCATCAACTTAATGGGTGGTGAAAAACTTGGACTTACATTCATAATACTATTTCCATATTTTTTGTATAATTTTATCAAAATTTACAAAGGTTAGAGATGAATTTAAAAGTAACAAGTGGTGAAATAGGTGTTAGGCCACCAGTTGCAAAACCACATCCTGGTTTTTTGCACGAAGTTGGTGAGCAAAGGTTTAAAAAACTTGTTTATGACCATTACGAAAAGATAAGAGATAGCGATATAGCATTTTTATTTCCTGTGAATGATGATGAAGATTTTGAAGATGCAAAAAAACATGCTTTTGATTTTCTCATAGAGATTAGTGGTGGGCCAGACTATTTTACACAAAACAGAGGTGACCATCAGATGGTTGGCAGACATGCACCTTTTCGCATAGATGAAGATGGTAGAAGAAGTTGGTTAGAGCTTTATATACCACTTTTAGAAGATTTAGAGGGTGAAGGTATCACGCCAGAGTATATAGAGTCTTTTTGGAATTATTTAGATATATTTTCTATGTGGCTTGTAAATACAAAATAGATTATAGAAGTTTTAAAAACTTCTATAACCCAGCAGCTTCAACAATCTTTGCTTGTGTATCTGCTATGAGTGGTTCTATAATCTCATCGAAAAGACCACCACCCATAATCTCATTTAGTCTGTAAAGTGTAAGATTTATCCTGTGGTCACTTATGCGGTTTTGAGGGTAGTTATAAGTTCTAATCCTACCACTTCTATCACCAGTTCCCACTTGTGCTGCTCTTTGGGCTGCATCTTCACTTTGTTTTTCTTGCATTTGTAGGTCATAAAGTCTTGCTTTTAAAACTTTCATAGCTTTTTCTTTGTTTTTGTGTTGAGATTTTTGGTCTTGGTTTGTTACCACTATACCAGTTGGTAAGTGAGTTATACGAACAGCAGAGTCTGTTGTATTTACAGATTGTCCACCACAACCAGATGACCTCATAACATCTATTTTGAGGTCGTTTTCACTTATCTCTATCTCAACATCATCAACCTCAGGCATCACTGCAACTGTTATAGCTGATGTATGCACCCTTCCTTGTG
>CAYNVR010000037.1:0-11122 GCA_964400715.1 uncultured Sulfurimonas sp. | reverse complement strand
ATCTTTTCCACTTGTCATCATCAAATCAGCCAATTCATCTATGATTACTACTATATATGGAAAATGCTCCCCACCATCTTTTTTAACTTTTTCATTGTAGTTTTCTATGTTTTTTGTTCTTGTTTGAGCCATAAGCTCATACCTTCGCTCCATCTCATTTACCATATTGTTAAGTGCGACTATGGCTTGTTTTGGTTTTGTTATGACTGGTGTTAGCAGATGAGATATATCATTATATATAGAAAACTCCAACATCTTAGGGTCTATCATAAGCAGTCTAAGCTGGTCTGGTGAGTTTTTATACAACAAAGAGAGTATCATAGCATTTATACCCACACTTTTACCACTACCCGTTGTTCCTGCTATGAGCAGATGTGGAAGCTTTTTAAGGTCTGTTACAAACGGTTTGCCAACTATATCTTTACCCAAAGCTATGGTTAGTGGAGATTTTGACTCGTTAAAAAGTTTACTCTCTAAAAGCTCTCTTAGGTAGATAGTCTCTACGGTGTCGTTTGGTATCTCTATGCCCACTACATCTTTACCGGGTATGGGTGCTTGTATGCGGATAGTCTCAGCAGACAAAGCCATGGCCAAATCATCTTGTAAATTTAGTATTTTACTTACTTTAACATTTGCAGCTGGTTTAAACTCAAAAGTAGAAACAACTGGACCCGCATAAGTGCGAACTACATCACCTTCTATCTTAAAATGTGCAAGTTTGTCTATGAGGTATTTTATCTTGTCATCGAGCTCACTCTCATCTACACTTTGTGATGATTTTGGTGGCTTTTGTAAAAAGTTTACAGATGGTAGTTTAAAGTTTTTAGGTTTCTCAACCTTCCCTTTTTCTAAACTCTCTTCAAGAAGTTTTGTGTTTTCTTCCAACTCCTCAACTATAACTGCATTTTTTTGTTCTTTAACTTTTTTTGCTATCTCAACTATGGTTGTTGGTGTATCTTTTTGTTCAACATTTTCAACACTCTCTTTTTTCTTTACAACTAAAACCTCATCTTCTTTTACTTCATTTTCAAACACTTCTTCTACATCTTCTTGTTCAAAAGTTTCTTCTTCCACTTCTTCTACAAAACTCTCAACAGGTTTTACATCTTCTTCAATAACACTCTCTTGTTGAACTACCTTTTCTTGTTTAACTTGTTGTTTTACAAATTTTTCTTTTAAATTTAGCACTATCTCATTTAAAGTTGTATCTAAAATAATCAACAAAGAAACAGATGTTATCATAAACCAAAAAATCCATAAACCAAAAGTACCTATATATGGAGATAAAAAGTCAACAAAATCTCCACCAAACTTACCACGAAACTCATTTGTAACAAGCATAGATTGAGCAAGTAAAAGTGAAAAGGAGAGTAAAAATGTAGCTAATCCAAGTTCTGCTCGTCTAAAAGTAATCTTTGTTTCTTTATACAGGTAGTACAATGGTAAAAGTGCTAAAAATATATAGATATAAGAAAAATAACCAAAATAAAGGTGGTTGTATTTTGCAAATATAACACCATAGCTACCCATTAAAGAACTACTGCCAAAAATAGTTGCAAACCCTAAATAAACAAAAACTGAAACAATTATAATAAATAAACTTTCTTTCAAAAAACATAACCTTTTTTAGATTGAAGTATAACAAAAAATAAAAATAAAATCTTTTTTTATGACATTTTGTAATAAAAACTATAAATAATTCACTAAACTTAATTTTGAAACTTTACCAACAGTAGATAAAAGTGCTTCATAGTTATTGTTTAACTGTTGCAACTCCAATGCTGCTTCTGCCATATCTGTATCTACAACAGATGAACGAAGTGACATTGTATTTACTGTTAAAGTTTGTGTTCTTTCAAGTGAAGTATTGAGTGCATTTGAATAAGCACCTATTTTTGAGTGAGATTTAAATACATGCTCAGACAAATCATCTATGTGTTGCAAGGCATTTTCCATACCAACAGACCTTACACTACCCTCACTTGCATCTGGATAATTTTTATAATCTTTAACTGCTAATATAGCTTCATCGATAGTTTTAAAAAAATCTGTTTTTGGGTCTCTAACTGTAAGTGCATTATTTGTATTAAATGTCATAACAGAAGCTGGTTTTGTAATATCATCACTGTTTGAGTCATACAATGCTATGGTTGCATCTGTTGTTGCAACACCTTTTTGTGTGAACTCAATCTTTCCATCATAAGTAAGATGTGTATTTGCACTCAAATTTGATTTTATGATAGCATTATCATAATCATCTGCATTATCTTCTGATGCAGGATAATTATTTGTAGCAACCATATTCATAACATCCATAAGTTGTTTATATGTCATATCATCTGCATTTACCGCTTCTCTTGGATTACCCATATCAAAAATTTTATAGTTTGTTGTACCTCCATCTGGGGAAAATGTTGAACCACCATTATCACTACTGTTCAAATCGATGGTAACAGTATAAGCATCACCATTTATATCTGTACCACTTAAAGTAAACTGTGTACCATCAAGTGTACCATCATTGTTTTGTGAAAGGTCTGCTACTTCTGAAATTTTTGTAGATTCTGTTGCAAACTCATTTGTCTCTTTTTTTATCTGGGACATATTTGAAGATACATTAGCACCATCTACACTAAACTGTGTTCTGTCATACACTATTCCATCTATATTTGTCGCCGCTCCATCAGCTGATTTTATCCCAGATTTAACAAATTCGTGAACAAAAAGTTTATCATTATTTGCATTTGATGAACCATCTTTTATTTTTGAATAATCACTTTCACCATCATCCAAATCATCTAAATCAGTTACATCTGCATCATCACCATTATCTGTATCAAAATCTACTGCTCCAACCATATGGAAATCTAATTTAGATGAACCAGAAATTCTATCATTTATAACTATTTCATTATTACTATTTAGATAGACATCTACAACTTTTCTATCTCCATCATTACCATAAGCATCACCTATTTTATCTAACAAAACATCTATATCAGCAGTGTCATCAAGCTCTATTTTTTCCTTAAATGCTGTACCATCATGCCTAGTACCTCTGATATAAAAATAATTTTTATTAACAGTGTCTGTATCATCATCAATATCTCCCATCAAATCTCTAATAGTTTGAATAGGCTCATCTTCATCTATAAGATTTTCATTAACAACATTAGTAGTCAACTCTTTTCTAACACTTTTATCTTCACCTAAAAAAAGTTCTGCCCCACTAAGATTATATGGCTGTGTAACATTTGAACCTAAAAATGCATTTATCTCTTTGTCATCACCATAATAAATACCATCTTGGTCTATTGGCTTTACATCTAACTTAGACCCAGAAAAAAGATACTGACCATTGATAGATGTATTTGACAATGTAATGAGATGTTCTTTTATCCCTTCAAGTTCAGCAGCAATAGCATCACGAGATGCATCATCATTTGTATCATTTGCAGCTTGTACCAAAAGAGTTCGAAATCTTTTTAAGCTATCTTCAAAATCATTCAAAACAATATCTGTTTGGTTTGCCATTTTGTAACCATTTTCCGTACTTTTTGAAACTTGATTTAGAGTTGTTACTTCATTATCTAAAACCATCGTTTGTGTAAAAATAGAAACATCATCATAAGCATACTCTATTTTCAAACCAGATGATATCTGTTTATTTACATCAAAAAGGTTCTGGTTTAACTTTGTGTTGTTTTTACTATATAAATTATTATAGTACATACTCGAAGTGATTCTCATAACAAACTCCTTTTAAGTTTATAAGCAAGTAAAGTTCCATACCAAACATATCGGCATATATTATTTATTTTTAAGTATAAGTTGTATATACTTTCAACTCTAAGCCGATGTGGTGAAATGGTAGACACGACGGATTCAAAATCCGTTGCCTTCGGGCGTGGCGGTTCAAGTCCGCCCATCGGTACCACTTAAATAAAATTACCATTGAACAACACTTACACCATTTCCTTTTGAAGTAACTTTTATTTGTAACGGTATTCTCTCTTTTAGAGCTTCTACATGTGATATAACTCCTACCATTTTTCCTCTACTTTGCAACAAATTCAAAGCATTTAGTGCCATATCTAAGTTCTGACTATCTAATGTTCCAAAACCTTCATCTAAAAATAGTGAGTCTATTGAGATTTTTTTACTTGACAAATCGGACAATCCAAGAGCAAAAGACAAACTAACTATAAAACTCTCACCGCCAGATAATGTATGTACAGACCTTACAATGTTTCCTTGATACATATCAACTATTCCTAAATCAATATTATTTTTATCATCTCTTTCAAGTTTTGTTAATTTATATCTTGGACTAATAATTTCTAAATGTTTGTTTGCCAAATGGATAAGATGTTCCAAAGTTATAACTTGAACAAACTTTTTAAATTTATCTCCATTACTAGAACCTATAAGTTCATTAAGTTTTATCCATACACCCAACTCTTCCTCTTTAACTTTCAACAGTCTTATTCCATCTTGAAGTTTTTTTGAATTATTACTGTTTATATCTATTTCAGTTTTTAAACTACCAAGTTTTTTCAGTAAATTTTCTCTTTGTTCAAGCAACTCAGTTTTTTTAGTTTTTAGATACTCTTTGGACTCTTTTATCTCATTTTTTTTCATATTTTCAAGTTTAGATTTACTTTGTTCATATAAAACTTTTATCTGTTTAAATCTACCATTAAGTTCACCACATCTCTTTTCCAAATCTTTTTTCTCTTCATCTTCAAGCTTTGCTTTTTTTAGTTCATTTTCATCTACAAAACCATTTTCCAGATAAAGATTTTTTAGTTTTTCCACACTGTTTTTCAACTCTTTATCGTTTTGAACAACTCTATTTTCAAGCTCTTTTTTATATTTCTGTTTTTCACTGTACTCAACACTTATTTTATTTGAGTTTACCTCTAAACTATGAAATTCAGATTGTACTTTTTTATATATCTTTGTAATTTCATCTTTGTATTTTTCTAAATCTATCACATTTAAGATAGAGTTTCTTTTTAAAGTCAAATCAGCCAACTCAGCATCACATACAGATAAAGCTTGTTCTAGTTTAGATATATCTTCAACACATAACTTTTGCATAGTTTCGTTTTTGGTTTTGTTTATTTTTATTTTTTCTTGATTAGTTTTTTCTTTTTCTACAAGTTGTAGCAGTTCATCCCTCTCTCTTAGGAGCTTATCCTTCTTAATCTTAAAATTTTTTAGCTCCTTTGCTTTGCTTTGTAACTCTGTTTTTTCATTAACAAGTTTTAATTCATCTTCTACACTCAAATCTAAATCTTGAAAAAAATTCACAAATCTATTTAGTTCATTATCTATCTTTTGTTTTTCAGATAAAGCCCTATCTTTTTTTGTGCTAACTTTACCAATTTCAGAGATTAAATATTTAAGTTCTTCCTCCTTTTCATCTAAAATATCATCACAAACCTTTTCAACCTCAACATAACCATCCTCAACAAATGGATGGTGTGTAGAACCACACAAGAAACATGGTTGATTATTTTTTAACTTAGCTCTGTCTACTTCATATTTTTTTAAAAGATTTTCCTTCTCTTTTTTCTCTTTTAAAGTTTTAATATAATCTTCTAAAATCTTTTGTTTAGAGCTATACAAAACTAGTAATTTTTCATTTTCTACAAACTCTTTTTCCTCTTTTTCTAACATCTCTAAAAGATGTTTATATTTTTCATATTTGCCTAAAATATTTTCTAATTCATCTAACCTTTTTTCTATCTTTTCATCTAAACCAACAATGTTTAATTTATCATCTGTTAAATCTTCATAACTTTTTACTTTTTCACTATACTTTTTGTATAAAACAGCATAGTTGTTTTCACTATTTAACAATTCTAGTTTTGTTTTTTCTTCTTTTAATTTTTCAAGCTCACTTTTTTTACCTTCTAACTCATACTTTATATTTTTGTAATTATCTAGTTTTAAACTATGTGTATGTTCCAAATCAAAACACTCTTTAAGTTTTTTACTTTCCATTTCAAAAATTTTTGTTTGTGCCATCAACTCTTTTTCTTTGTTTTTATAATTAACTTCAAGAGTATCTAAACCCGCTTTTAAACTTTGTAGTTCCTCATCCAAAACTTTTAACTGTTGTTTATCTTTTTGTACATCTTGTTGTTTTTGCTCAAAACTTTTAAAATCACTCCAAACATTTAAAGCTTTATTTGCCAAATCAAGTTTTAAAAACAACCCTTTATTTAACTCCATCTCATTTTTTATATTTTCATAATCGAAACTATATTTTTCAAACTCTTTACCCATTTCTTCAAAGTTTTCTAACCACACTATCTTATTTGAAATAACATCAAAATTTTTATCTTGTACTTTTTTTTCAGCCTCCATACTTTTTAACTGCTGTTTTTTTAAATCAATCTCGCTATCTTCCAAAACATCAATACTACCTAAAAGTTTCCTTTCTTGTTCTACATCCCTTTCTAGCTTTTTATATTTTTCAAAAACCAACATAGATATATCTGCATATATTTGAGTTCCTGTTATCTTTTCTAAAATATCTGACCTTTTTTTCTCATTTGCTTTTAAAAAAGCATCAAACTCACCCTGTGCTAACAACATAGATTTTGTAAACCTTTCAAAATCCAATCCAGACAACTCCTCTACTTTTTTAGGCACTTCTGAACTTTTTTGTGTAATCACTTTACCTTTTTCTAAATCTACAAGTTCCATACTCGCTGGTTGTAATGCTCCATTTGGTGACTTTCTGGCTTTATGTTGTTTCCAAGATGTTCTATACCTCACACCATTGACTTCAAATTCAACCTCACAAAAAGCTTCCCCCGTACCTTTTGAGATAAGTTCGCTAGGATTTTTCAAACGGGGTGTTTTACCATACAATGCACAAGATATAATATCTAAAATGGTACTCTTACCACTACCCGTTGCTCCCGTAATGGCAAATAAAGAACCATCTTTTGTCAATTTTTCAAAATCTACATGTGTATCACCCTTTAAAGAGTTTATATTTTTTGATTTTAATGAAATTATTTTCATATTTAATTCACCTCATCTAAAATTTGTTTAAAGTTAATAATTAATTTCTCTTTTAACAATAAATCTTCCAACCCATCTTTTTGTAACCTTTTTTGAAATACTTCAAAAGGTGTTAATTCTTCTAAACTAACAACATTAAAATCATCTGTTGATAAACTTATATTTTTTGTTTTAACTTTCAATGCTAAAATATCCAACCCAAGCTCTTGTGCTTTTTTATAAATAATATCATTTTCCAAAAATTTATTTTCATCATCTAAATGCACTTCTATCCATACATTTTTATCTTCTATGCTACTTAACTGTTCTAAAATCTTTTGTAAATTACCTTTTACAACTTTTAACTCTCTATAAAGTGGAACTTCAACCTGCATAACACTACATTTTGTTTTATCAAAATCTACAACATTAACCATTTTTGGTAACACTTCACTAAAACTAAGTGGTATGGGTGAACCACTATACCAAACATTTTCCCCAACTTTTTGGTTTACATGCAGATGCCCCAAAGCTGTATAATCAAACATACTAGCTAAAAATTTGCTATTTATATTTAATGCACCACCAATATATATCTCCCGTTCAGATTCACTTGTTGTAGCACCAACTGTTGTTAGATGCCCTGTTGCTATGATTGGTATCTCTTTATCACCTTTTAAAGACGAAGCTCTTTTATAAATATCTTCATAATGTTTTTTTATACCCTCTGCTAAATTTTTTTCTTTCTCTTTTAATGTTTCTCCACTTACAGATTTTCTTACAATAGCATCTCTTAAAAAAGGAACAGCACATACAATCAACACTAAATTATCTTTATCATCATATATTGGTATCAATTCATCTTCCTCTTCACTACCCGTAACAACCTCTACATGTAGATATTTTAAAAGTTGTTTTGAAGATTTCAAAGTTGCAACAGAATCATGGTTTCCACCAACTATCACAACATTTCTACATGTAGAAGATTTTGAAACTTTTGTCAAAAAATTAAAATAACTCTCCAATGCATAATTTGGCGGAGTTGCGGTATCAAAAATATCACCAGCAACTACAAGTAGGTCTATTTTTTGTTCATCTATAAACTCAACAAGCCACTCCAAAAAAGCCAAATGCTCATCTTGACGACTTTTTGTCATAAAGTTTTGTCCCAAATGCCAATCTGATGTATGTAAAAGTTTCATATTTTGTCCTATCCTAATCTAACAACATTATAACATACCACTTATTTTTAGATATAATTACAAACAACACTTTTACAAAAGGTAAAAAATTGACTTTAACAAACGAAGAGAAACAGATTATACAAAACTCCATAAGAGATATAAAAGACTTTCCAAAACCAGGGATTGTTTTTAAAGATATAACTACACTTTTAAACAATGCAAAAGCATATAAAACTCTCATGAACCACCTACATAACAGATACAAAAACTACAACTTAGACTATGTAGCGGGTATAGATGCAAGGGGGTTTATATTTGGTGCCACACTTGCTCAGATGTTAGGAGTTGGTTTTGTTCCAATCAGAAAAAAAGGGAAACTCCCATACACTACCATAGGTGAAAAGTATTCTCTTGAATATGGCTATGATGAGATAGAAATACATGTAGATGCCTTTGAAAAAGACTCAAAAGTTTTACTCATAGATGACCTCATAGCAACAGGTGGAACTGCAAATGCAGCAGCAAACCTCATAAAACAAGCTGGTTCAGAGTGTGTTGAAGCTTGTTTCATACTTGGTTTGACTTTTTTAGATGGCATAAAAAATTTAGAAGAAAAAACAGATGTTTACACTGTTATAGAGGTTGAATAATGTATATACCATCACCTTCAAAATATGACCCAAATGAAAATGGACACTTTGGTATCTTTGGTGGCAGATATGTTCCAGAAACACTTATGCCCGCACTTTTAAAACTCAACGAAGAGTATGAGTCCATAAGGTTTGACAAAGATTTTTGGGCAGAGGTAGATTACTACCTAAAAGACTATGTTGGTCGTCCATCTCCCCTTTACTTTGCACAAAACATCTCAGATGAACTTGGTGCGAAAGTTTACTTCAAAAGAGAGGACTTAAACCATACAGGAGCTCACAAAGTAAACAATGTTATAGCACAAGGGCTTATGGCAAAAAGACTTGGCTACAAAAAAGTTATAGCAGAAACAGGTGCAGGACAACATGGTGTTGCAACTGCTACCATAGCTGCTTTACTTGGTTTAGAGTGTGAGATATTTATGGGTGCAAAAGATGTTGAGAGACAAGAGTTGAATGTTTTTCGTATGAAACTTCTTGGTGCAAAAGTAAATAGTGTTGAGAGTGGAAGCAAAACACTAAAAGATGCTATGAATGATGCCATAAGACACTGGGTAACAAATGCCAGAGATACTTTTTACATCATAGGAACAGTAGCTGGACCACACCCATACCCACTTATGGTTAGAGATTTTCAAGCTATCATAGGGTGGGAAGCAAGAGCTCAAATTTTAGAAAAAGAGAACCGTCTGCCAGACAAAGTTATAGCTTGTATTGGTGGTGGAAGCAATGCCATAGGTATGTTTCAACATTTCTTAGAAGATGAAGATGTTGAGTGTGTAGGTATAGAAGCTGGTGGTTTTGGGATAGATGACAAAAATGGTTGTAGCCTCAAAAAAGGTCGCCCAGGAGTTTTACACGGACAGATGAGCTACTTACTTCAAGATGATGATGGGCAGATACTTGAAGCTCACTCTATAAGTGCGGGACTTGACTACCCAGGTATTGGGCCAGAACATGCTTTTCACAATGACAACGGTTCAGTCAGCTACGACTATGTAACAGACAAAGAGGCTCTTGGGGCATTTGTATGGCTAAGTCAAAAAGAGGGTATCATCCCAGCTTTTGAATCTTCACATGCTGTTGCTTATCTTAAAAAGATAGAAGATATAAAAGGCAAACTCATCATAGTAAACCTAAGTGGCCGTGGTGATAAAGATATGATACAAGCAAAAGATTTGCTACATTTTGACTAAAAATGGTGTAACTTACACATATTTTTATATCTATTTCTAACAAAGTAGCCAAAAACATTTAGTTTTGTTCTTGTCTGCTTTGCTACTCTTAAAACCTTTTTTCTATCTCTTTTGTCAAACACAACCAACATCTCATACTCTTCACCACTGCAACCGACACTTTTAGATATCTTTTTAGTAAATTTTAAACCTGTTTTATTTAAAGAACACAACTTTTCTAAGTCACTAAAAAGTCCATCAGATATATCCATACCAGCTTTTAAATATCTACTTGACTTAGATACAAACTTCTCTCTTAACTTTATATCCACAAACTTTGATTTTTTATGTATCTTACCAAGGTTTAAAAGTTTTTTCAACTCTTTGTTTGACTCCCCTAGCCTACCAGTATATGCTATTACATAACCATTTTTTATATTTTTTCTCAACAAAGGGTTTATAGTTTCAGATATAACAGTTACAGTTATGTCTAACTTTGTATTTGCTATGGTATCCCCACCTATAATCTGCACTCCAAACTCATCTGCAACATCTTCAAAACCTTCTACAAGCTCTCTCATTTGAGATTTTGTTATGTTTTTTGGCATAGCTACACTTAACAAAATATATTTGGGTTTTGCATTCATAGCTATCGCATCAGATATATTTACAAGCATAGCCTTTTTTGCTATTTGGTAATGTGTAAGCCACTCTGTTTTAAAATGAACTCCCTCAAAAAAAGCATCTTTTGAGTAGATATAGTTACCAACAACAGCACCATCATCACCTATCATTTTACTTTTAAACTGTGATATAAAATAATTTTCTAAATTCATACTTAAACTTTACCTATAAAAAAATATTATTTTAAAATAATATCACTTTAACTCTTAACAACCATATAACAGCACTTTTTTTATGTCTCAAATTGTAACACTCTTAAACTTCAACTAAACAAACTCCACATTTAATATATACTAAGAGAAAAAAAGATATACTTAGCATTATTTTAGTTCTTATATTGAAGGATGGGTTAATGAGTATTCCTATTTATACTTACGATGCGATTGTTGTTGGTGCAGGTCTTGCA